>JBBDTH010000046.1:0-8877 GCA_040904505.1 Rhodospirillales bacterium
CGAACGCGGCCAAGCACACGGCGATCGTGCTGATGATTCTGGCCTTGGCGGCCAGAACGGCCTCTTCCGGCAAATCTTCGTATTTCAGGGCCTGGGTAAATTTGACGAGCCGTTCGGCGGTTTTATCCACGGAAGTCCTCCTACGATCGTGTTCACCCCTTGTCGATGCGGGGGGTTCCGGTACATTCTTTCCCCACGGACGCCGAAAGTGCAACCATGCGTTGCTCGGCGAGCATTGATCGAGGGGAAGCACAGTGAGTCAAACGAAAGACGATATCAGTCCCGTCATGCGGGACCTAAGCCATTACATTGCAGATGCCCTGAACAAGCCGTTGCCGCCCGAGGTGATGGAAAAGGCGAAACAACATTCGCTCGATACCCTGGCGGCGATGGTCTCGGGCGCCAAAATGCACCCGGGCGAGATGGCCATCAAATATGCCCGTCTGCAAGGCGGCGTCGAGGAAGCGGTCGTTGCCGGCAGCGACGTCGTCACGTCGGCGACCATCGCGGCGCTCGCCAACGGGATGACGGCCCACGCCGACGAAACCGACGATTCCCATTTGGCCTCGCGCAGCCACCTGGGCTGCAGCGTCGTACCGGCGGCGTTGGCCTTGGGCGAAAAGGAAGGACGAACCGGCGTCGAGATGATGCAGGCCGTCACTCTCGGTTACGACATCGGCGGGCGCATGACGCCGGCCTTGAACGTGAACCGGTTTTACGCCGCCGGGCACAGCACGCACACGTTCGCGCCGTTGTTCGGGGCCGCCGCCGCCGCCGGGGCCTTGGCGAAGCTGAACCCGGATCAGGTGCGTTGGATGCTGTCCTACACCGCGCAGCAAGCGTCCGGCGTGAACTGCTGGGCGCGCGACGCCGATCACATCGAAAAGGCGTTCGACTTCGGCGGCATGGGCGCGCGCAACGGGGTCGCGGCCGTGACCATGGTGCAGGCGGGTTTCACCGGCGTGGAGGACGTCTTCTCGGGGCCGCGCAATTATTTCTTCGCGTTCGCGCCCGACGACGGTAAGCCGGAGTTGCTGCTCGAGGACTTGGGCTCGCGCTACGAAATCACGCGGACCAACATCAAGAAATGGTCGGTCGGCTCGCCGATCCAGGCGGTGCTCGATTCGACGCAGGCGATCATCACCGAGCACGATCTGGCGCCGAATGATATCGAAAAGGTTATTATTCGAATGTCGGACAACGAATCCCATGTCGTCGACAATCGCCACATGGCCGATATCAACGTGCAGCATCTGACGTCGATCATGGTGCTGGACCGGACCGTGAGCTTCGTGACGGCGCACGATAACGAGCGCATGAACGACGCCGACGTGCTGGCCGTGAAAAAGAAGGTCGCACTGACGCCCGATCCGACGCTGGAGCGGCGCAAGCCGATCATCGTCATTCAAACGACGGCCGGTAAGGAATACGAGCACCAAACGCACGCCGTCCGAGGCACGCCAGACAATCCGATGACCCGCGAGGAAGTGGACGCGAAAGCATATGACTTATTTGCAGGCGTTCTCGGCGCGAAGAAGGCACGCACGTTGATCGACACGATCTGGAACGTCGAAAAGCTGAAGACCGTGCGCGATTTACGCCCGCTTTTGATGCCGTAACCCGGATTATTAAGTCAGAACGATGCCGCCGTTGATCCGGAAGGTTTGTCCGGTGATGTAGCGCGCCTCGGGCTGGCAGAGATAGCGGATGATATTGCCGATATCGTCGGGTTCGCCTTCGAAGCCGACGGGCGGCATGCCTTCCGCGTTTTTGGGCAGCGGCCCCGCCGATTTGGGGCGCTCGCCGCCGATGCGCCCGGGGCTCACGTTGTTGACCGTGATGCCGCGCGCGCAAAACTCGCTCGACAGGCTTCGGCCCATCGCCTCAAGCCCGCCCTTGCCGGCGTGAACGTGCAGGCGTTCGGTAAAGCCCGCGAGGTTGCCGTCGCCGGTGACGTTGACGATCCGGCCCCAGTCGTTTTTCAGCATGTGCGGCAAGGCCGCGCGGGTGCACAGAAACGCGCCGTCGAGAATGATATCGAGGACCCGGCGCCATTCGGCGAAACTCATGTCGAGGGTCGGGGCGCGCCCGCGGTCGGCGGCGTTGTTGACGAGGATGTCGAGCCCGCCGAAATCCTTCACGATCGCATCGACCATCCCGGCAACCGCTTTTTCGTCGGTCACGTCCGCGAGGTAGACGTTCGCCGTGCCGCCGAGGTCCTCGATTTCCCGCTTGACCGTATTGGCTTCGTCAATCGAACGGCGGGTGTTGATGGCGATGGCCGCGCCGTCGGCGGCGAGTTTCAAGGCGGCCGATTTACCCGAGCGGCGCACGGCGCCGGTCAACAGGGCGACCTTGCCGGTTAAGGATTTTTTCGTTTCTGCGCTCATGGCCCCCTCACTGTTATTGCTGCGGTTTGTTGTTCAAAACGGTGCCGTGCCGAGCACGACCGTTCGGTGAAGATAGCGCCGGTCCTCCGGTTCGTAATCCTTGAGGGCGAGATGCTGAACCATGCAGTTGTCCCAAACGATCAGATCGCCCGAGCGCCAGCGGTGGCGGTAGACGAACTCCGGCTTCACGGTTTGGCGGAACAGCTCCTCGATCAAGGGTAGGGCCTCCCGTTCCGGCATGCCGACGATGCCGATACATTCGCCCGTGTTGACATACAGGCATTTGCGCCCCGTGAACGGATGAGTACGCACGACGGGGTGGATCACGTCGGGATGCTTGTCGGCGAGCTCCCCCTCGACTTTTTTCGGGGCGTCGCCGCCGCGCTTGCGCGATGAAATCCGGTGGATGGCCTTGAGGCCTTCGAGACGCGCTTTCATGTCGGCGGGCAGGGCGTCGTACGCGGCGGCGGCATTGGCGTATTGCGTATCGCCGAGGGATTTGCCGTCGCGCTCGGGAATCTCGATGGCATGGAGGATCGTCGCGCGCGGCGGGCGGGGCGTGTAGGATTGATCGGTATGCCACGTGTGCCCGGCATCGGGATTGCCGATGTATTTGCCGTCGACCTTGATGTTCGAAATCACCAGCATCTCGTCGGGAAATTCCGGGTGGGCGTGATAGCCGGCGAAGGTGTTCGTGCCGATCGGGCCGAAGCGCCGGGTGAACGCGATATGATCCTCCGCGCTGATGGTTTGGTCGCGCAGGAAGACCACGCCGTGGTCGTGTAAGGCGGTTTCGATCAGGGCGAAGGCGGCATCGTCGAGGCCGGCGGAAACGTCGATGCCGGCGATTTCGGCGCCGGCGGGCCCGCCGCTGGGGATGACGCCGCAAGAGAGCGTGTTGGCAGTCATGAGGTTGACCTTGATGGAAGGTTATTTGACGTGGTCATAGTATAACGCGGACATGCGGCGTGACGATAAAAATTATGCGGGTTCGGTTTTTTTGAATAGTCATTTCAGGTTTCGAGAATTTAGTCGGCTTTAATTCGCGTTTACACGCTGTTTGTTGTTCCTTACAATTCCGAGGAGAGGGGTTATCGAGTCTCTTGAAGTTAGCCGGGTTTGCCACCTATGCGGGTGGAGTCCCGTGTTATGCGACTTTCGATTTTTTCATGACGAGGAGAGAAAAGCGTGTCGGATCTATGGGTCCATTTACCGGTCGACGAGCGGAATATCCCGCCGATGACCCTGGCGGCCCGTCCCAAAAGCCTGCAAGGGCTCCGGGTCGGCCTCCTGGATAACGGCAAGGAGTTTTCCCGGGAGGTTCACGAAGGCTTGGCCGAGGTTCTCAAGCGCGATTACGCCGTCGGCGATATCCGTTTCTGGGACAAAGGGTTTCCTGCCAAGGCCGCGCCGTTCATCGACGAGATGGCGGCCGAAAGCGACGTCGCGATCAGCGGTGTCGGTCACTGAGGGTCTTCCTCACCGTGGAGCGTCCATGACGCCGTGGCCCTGGAGAAAAAAGGGCTCCCGACCGTAACGTTGATCAGTTGTTCGTTCTTTTCGCTGGGCCAGGCGGTCGCGCGTCAGCTCGACTATCCGGGCCTGCCGATCATTCTGTTGCCGCATCCCATCGGCGACACGGATATCGATCTCGTCCGCAAGAAAGGACGCGATGCCGCCGAGGAAGCCGTCCGCCTGCTGACCACGTCGGCCGACGACGTCGCCCGGGAATACATGACGCGCACGTTTCCCATTCCGGAATTCTCCGTACCGAAGTATTGATCATGACTCAAAACCCCGACACTCAAATGGCCGACGCGCTGATCCGGCTGCCGGATTCCCTCGACGCCATTTTCGATCATTTTTACGAAAAAGGCTGGACCGATGGCCTGCCCATCATGCCGCCGACGCAAGATCGCGTGGACGCCATGCTCAAGGGCATGGCCTGGCGCGATCCGGACGAATTGATCGCCGAGGTGCCGCCGGCGCACGGCAAGGCGACACTGCGCCTGATCGCGATCAACGCGGTGATGGCGGGCTGCAAGCCGGAATACTTGCCCGTGGTCGTCGCCGCCTTGGAGTGTACGATGGACAAGCGCTACGGCCTGCACCATCGCCAGACCACGACCCACGGCTCGGCGCCGCTCGTCATCGTCAACGGCCCCGTGGTGAAAGACCTCAAGATCAATTACGGCGTCGGCTGTTTCGGCTCGGGCTGGCGCGCCAACGGCACCATCGGCCGGGCGTTGCGGCTGTGCCACGTCAACCTCGGCGGCGCGCAACCCGGCGTCGTCGATTTCTGCCAGCACGCCCATCCCGGCAAGTACACGTTTTGCACCGGCGAGAACGAGGCCGCCAATCCGTGGGAGCCGCTGCATGTCGAGCGCGGCTTCAAGGCCTCCGACAGCGTCGTGACCGTGGTGCATACCGAAGCCCCCCACAGCATGACCGAAAACATGCGCACGGCCCCCGAGGACATCATGGAAGTGTTCGCCGATTCGATGGCGACGCTCGGGTGCAACAATGTGTATTCGCAGGGCGAGCCGGTGCTGGTCCTCGGCGTCGAGCATGCCGAGTACTTTTATAAAGGCGGCTGGAGCAAGCACGACATCAAGCAGGCGGTTTACGAGCAGGCCCGCCAGCCCTGGCGGCTGGTGGAAGGGCGCGGCAAGTCGCACGGGCCGTTCTTTCCCGAGGAAGTCGATCAAACCGATCCCGAATCCATGGTGCCGATCATCAACCGCCCCGAGGATCTCGTCGTGATCGTGGCCGGCGGCGCCGGCGGCAAGTCCATGTGGTGCCCGACCTCCGGCGCGCAAACCTTGAGCGCCAGCCGCGCTATCGATTTCGGCCCGCAATCGGGGTAGGGTGCCCCGGTCTTCGTTTCATCGTTCATTTAAGCCGGTCATCATGTCTGCCGAAAAACCTACCTTAGCACTCGGCGAATTCGCCGCCGGGCTGACCTTCGAAACGCTGCCCGAGCCGGTGCGTGCGCATCTGGCCGATCTGCTGCTCGATTATTTCCGCGTCGCCGCGACCGGCGAGCGCATGGAATGGAGCCGCTGGGCGAACGCCTACGTGAACATCGCCGGCGGCAAGGGCGACGCCGCGATCCTGTTTTCGTCCGATAAAACCGATCCGGCGCGCGCCGCGTTCGTGAACGCGACCTATTCGGGCAGCATCGACGCCGACGACGTGCATGTCGGCTCCATGCTGCATCCCGGCTGCGTGGTGTTTTCGGCGGCGCTCGCGGTCGGGCAGCATTTCAAGCTGCCGGGGCGCGAGGTTCTGGCCGCCGTCGCCGCCGGCTACGAGGCGATGATCCGCACCGCGGATGCCATCCAGCCGACCCATTTCCGCCGCGGCTTTCAAAGCACGGCGACCTGCGGCGGGTTCGGCGCCGCCACCGCCGTCGCCGCCCTTTTGTTCGAAGGCGCGGACGCGCCCCGGCGCATCGCCGAATCGCTCGGGTTGGTCGCCTCGATGTCGGGCGGCCTGGCGCAGTTTTATAAGTCCGGTTCCACGGTCAAGCGCATTCACGCCGCCTGGGCCTGTCAGTCGGGCACCACGGCGGGCCTGCTGGCGCGCCACGGCTTTTCCGGCCCCGTCGATATTCTCGAAGGTGAAAGCGGATTCGCGCAAGCCTATGCGGACGAAGCCGACTTCTCGAAACTGCTGAACGGTCTCGGGAAAGATTTTAAATTGCTCGAGGTCACCGTGAAGGGCCATGCCAGCAGCGCGCGCGTGATGGCGGCGGTCGAGGGCATGGCCGAATTGTGCGCGAGCCATAATTTCGGGCTCGACGATATCGACGCAATCCGGATCGGCATTCCGAGCGTGATCAAGGGCCGCCTGACCATCGGCGATCCGATCGATCTGCAGGCCGCCCAAATGAGCCTGCCGTTCAGCATGGCCTTGGCGGCCAAGCGCGCGCCGGAGGCGGGCGCGGGGCTATCGCTCGCCGTCGGCGATTACGTCGAGTTCCTCGATGACCCGAAGGTCCGCGATTTGTCCATGCGCATCGATTGCGAGGTCGATACCGCGATGGACGAGCAGGCCGCCGGCGACTCGGTGCCCGCCGATATCAAGGTCACGCTCAAGGGCGGCGCCGAACACGAAATTTACGTCTCCGCGCCCAAGGGCAGCCCGTCGCGGCCCTTTACCCGTGCCGATCACGTCGGGCGCTTCAAGGACGAGCTGGCGAAACGCTATGCGGGCGAAAAGGTCGAGCGTATTTTCGCCCTGCTCGAAGGCTTCGCAGACCTGCCCGACGTCTCCGCGCTCGGCCAGGAACTCAACGATAAGATGGATTGAGTCTCTACTTGAACCCGTAGAACTCGGCCGCCGTGGGCCCCAGGATCTGCGCGCGGATTTTTTCGTCCGGCTCCCAGGCCGACAGCCAATCCAGCGTCATCTTGTACGTGAAGCCCGCGCCCTGAAAGCGGGTCCACGGCCAGTCGCTGCCCCAGAACAGGCGCTCGGGGCCGAGGTTCTCGATGAACGCGCGCGCCAGCGGCTTGACCGCTTCCGCGCCGCCGCTCCGGTACGGTCCCGACAGCTTCGCCCAAACCCGTCCGCTTTCGGCATATTTCAGGACCGCCTTGAAATGCGGATCGTTCACGCCGAGCCCCATGTCCGGCACGCCGAAGTGATCGATCACCAGACGCGCGCCCGAGGGTGCGACGGCGTCGAGAAAGGGGATCGTGTCCGGGCTCTTGAGCAGGCCCTCGATGATCCAATTGCGCGCCGCCAATCGCTCGATCAGTTTCCGCCAGTCCGGCTCGGCGAGGACGTCGGCCTTCATGTCGAACAGGCTGAAACGCACCCCGAAAACCTTGCAGCTCTCGA
Source organism: Rhodospirillales bacterium (assembly GCA_040904505.1). Classification (GTDB taxonomy): domain Bacteria; phylum Pseudomonadota; class Alphaproteobacteria; order Rhodospirillales; family CALINB01; genus CALINB01. The sequence goes on from JBBDTH010000046.1 coordinate 7,239, forward strand.
GCTCGTCCAACTGCGCGTCGCTGAAGGAGGGATCGACCACAGCGATGCCGTGCAGCCGCCCGTTCGATTTCTCGATGGCCTCGCACATGCACGAATTGTCGGTGCCGTAGACGCTCGGCTGAATGAGAACCCCGTGGCTGATGCCGGTCTCGTCGTGAAACCGCAGAAATGTCTCGAGCGGCGCCGGGTCCGGCGTGTGCCGCCGTTCCGGGATCATGTCGAAGCCGGGCGTGACGATATGGGCGTGGGTGTCGATACGAAAAATTTGATCGTTGCTCACAAACTTACCATTTCCAGCTGGTTTTCTTCGCTTTGTCGGCGACGATTTCCTGGGTCATCGAGCCGATTTTTTCCACTTCCGAGGTCAGTTTGTCGCCGGGCTTGAGATACCACGACTGATCCGGCTCGCGGCCCTTGGCGACGCCGGACGGCGTGCCGGTCAGGATCACGTCGCCCGCTTCGAGCGTCATCTGCGAGAGATAGGCGATCAACTGCGGGATGTTCCAGATCATGTCCTTGGTGTTGCCGTTCTGGCGCAGCTTGCCGTTGACCTTGGAGATCACTTTCAGGTTCATCGGGTTTTTCACCGCGTCCTTGGTGATCACCCACGGGCCGATCGGGCAGAAGCTGTCGAACATCTTGCCGAGCAGCTGATTGCCTTCGGAGCGTTCGATGGCGACGATGTCGCGCGCGGAAATGTCGTTGCCGACCGTATAGCCGAAGATCACGTCGTAGGCGTTCTTCTCGGGCACGTTCTTGCAGGTCTCGCCGATGACGATGGCGAGTTCGCATTCATAATCGAGTTTCTTGGTGGCGGCCGGTTTGGTGATGGCGCGTTGCGGGCCGATCACGGCCGAGTTCGCCTTGATCCAGGCCGACGGCACCTTCATCGCCATGTCGTGGCCGCCCTCGGCGACGTGCTCGGCGTAGTTGCGCCCGACCGCGATCACCTTGTTGGCGCGGATCGGCGCGTGCAGGCGGGTTTGCTTCCACGGGGTGAACAGCATTTCGCCGTCGAGGCCGCGCGCCTTGGCGCCGTCTTTTTTCCGGATTTTTTCGAGGTAATCGTTCGCCTGCTTGACCGCCTTGAGGGAAGAACCGCCGGCGGCGAGAATCTCGCGCAGGTGGCCGGGAATGCGGTGCGCTGCCGCGGCGCGCGCCCGGGGATCGCCTTTCTCTTCCTTGCGAAATCGTGCGTACGCCGCGCGCAGATCGCCGGTCAGGTTGCCTTTGAGCACGACGCCCGGACGGGCGAAGGTGCTGGTTTCCGAAAAATTATTGTAACGGACGAATTTCATGGCGGAGGACTCCCCGGTGACGGGCGGCCCGGTCCGAACGGACGAGGCGCGCGGTTGTTTTTGAGGATTATTGTTGTCATTGGTATCGCCGGGCCGCGGTGCTGTCAAACCTCTCGGCATGAGGGTTTCGGCATGCGAAATTTGGTCGAGTCACAGTTTTCCTCATCCTGAGGAGCCCTTTTGCCTCTTTATCCTTCGAGACAGGCGCTAAAAGCGCCTTCCCCGGGATGAGGCAAAAGGGCATCTCGAAGGATACCAAGACAAACTGTGACGGCATGCGAAACGACCGGGGCCTTTTCAGAACCCCGGTCCCGACCTATAACCGAAGGAACCGAACGAAC
>JBBDTH010000047.1:0-8851 GCA_040904505.1 Rhodospirillales bacterium
GCGACCGTGCTGATCGCGCGTGGCCTGGGGCCGTTGGCCGTCACGTTGGCGGCCTCGACGGCGGCGCAGGCGCAATTCAATGCCGCCGTTCTCTCGGGGCGCGCCGTCGCGCTCGACAGCGCCAAGGCGGCCGCGTTGCGCGCCGCCGCCGTTCGCGAGGTCGCGGCCGCCGATCTGGCAGCAACGAATGCGGAACTGTTACGGGTGCGCGCCTCGATCTCGCGCAGCGTTGCGATCAAGGAAGGCAACACGGCGGAGTTCGCGCGGATCACGCTGCGCAAACAACTGGACGCCCTGGAGGCGCGCCGCTTGGTGCAGCTCGGCGCCCTGACGGCCGCCGAAAACGCGCACACGGCCGCCGTGGCGCGCACGGGGCTCGCGGCGCGCGCCGCCGGCGCCTCGATCCTGGCGCTGCGCTCGGCGATGGCGTTCTTCGGCGGCCCGGTCGGCGTCGCGATCACGGCGGTCGCCGCCGGCATGTATCTCTTCTCGAGCAACACGGCGGAGGCCGAGGACTCGACGCTGACCTTCAAGACCGCGATGGACGGCTTGAATTCCGTCCTACAAACCTCCGAGCAGCGCATGAAGAACCTGGCGCTCGCCGAGCGCGAGCGGATCGAGAACACGGCCGCTGCGACTCTGGAGATCAAGAAAAACGAATTGGCCGAACGGCAACGGCAGGCGGCGATTTTCGCGGCGACGCGGGGCGTCGGCCAAGTCGCCGCCAACCGCAACGCGGCGCGCGAACGCCAAGAAATCGCGCGCCTCAACGATGAGATCGCGGACCTCGAGGTCGGCCTGCGCCGGTTGCGCGCGGCCCCGGCCGGCGGCTCGGCGGCGACGGGACCGCTCGATAACCTGAGCCGGGAATTCAACAAGGTGCGCGATACCCTGGCGGCCCAGGTCGACGCGCAACGTAAGCTGGTCGAGTCCTACGGCGGCGGCGCGGACGCCATCCTGCGCGCGCGTGAGGCCATCGAATTGTTGAGCCGGACGCAATCCATCAACGAGAAGTTCACGGATGCCCAGCGCGCGGCCGTCGCCAAGCTGATGACGCAGATGCAGGCGCTGCAGAAACAGACCGCCGAGGCCGCGTTGCGGCGTTCGATCGATACCGAGATTCAGGGGATAGAGGTCTTGATCCGCAACCGCGGCATCGAAACCGCCGAAATCAGGACCCAGATCGAACTGATGCGGATCCGCAACGAGTTGGGCTCGGAAGCCGCCGCGCGCGCCGAGGACAGCGTGCGCGCGCTCGAGCGTCAGCGCGAGACCCTGGCGGCGATCCGCCGCGAGACCGCGCTGCGCCAGGACCTGCAGCTGATCGAGAAGGAATTGTCCCTGGTCGGCGAGAACGTCGACGTGCGCACGAAGGAAATGGCCCTGCTGCGCGCCAAGATAGATTTGCAGAACCGGGGAATTTCCCTAACCAGCCACCAGGCGCAGCGCGAGCTCGAGCTGACCGCGACGATCGCCGACCGGCGCTCGGCGCTGGAGCGCGTGCAACGGGCGCACGAGGAACTGGCCGCCTTCGCCGATCGGGCGTTCGACCGGATCGGCTCGGCGATCACCGAAATGTTCGTGCAGGGCGAGCGCGACGCGGTCGATTGGCGCGACGTGATGCGCGGCGTAATCTCGGAAGTCATTCAGGAATTCATCAAGCTCGGGGCGATCGCCCCGATCAAGAACGCGCTGTTCGGCTCGAACAGTTCGACGCTTTCAGACGTCGGCGGCGTGTTCGGAAAAATCTTTTCCTCGATTTTTCACGGCGGCGGCGTGGTCGGCGAGACGGCGGGGCCGGGCCGCGCGGTGCCGGCGGCGGCGTTCGTGGGCGCGCCGCGCCTGCACAACGGCCTGGCGCCGGACGAATTCCCGGCGATCCTGCAGCGCGGCGAGGAGGTCATCCCGCGCGGCGGATCGTCGCGCTCCGGCAATACGATCAACGTCTATCCGGATTTGCGCGGGGCGTCGGTCGAGTCGGTGCAGGCCTTGCATCGGATGGTCCGCGACCTCGATGCCTCCATAGAGCCGCGGTCCGTCAGCGCGATCAAGGCCGAGCGGTTCGCCAATCCGGGCGTCTTCGGCGGAAAGTCATAGATCGCCATGCTAACTTATCCTCTGACCGTCACCGAGGCGATGGAATTGAACATCGCGGCCGTCGACTGGAACGCGGTGACGCAAACCGGCGCTACGGAGTCCATCTTTACGCTGCAGGAGGAAATCTTCGAACACCCGGGAACGCGGCTGGCTTGCACGGTGACGTTGAACATCATGTCGGAAGCCGAGGCGCGCGCTTGGATTTACACGTTGCTGTCGTTGTACGGCCAAAGCGGCACGATTCTGTTCGGCGATCCCGGGTATACCGGCCCGGCCGGAAATCTCGACGGATCCGAGCCCTTGGTCGACGGCGCCGGGCAGGCGTTCGCGAAAACCTTGGCGGTGGAAGGCTTGGCGGCCGGTCAAAGCGGCGTGCTGTTGCCGGGCGATCAATTTCAGTTGGGCGAGGGGACGGACGCCCATGTTTATCACGTCCTCAAGGAAGTCGATGCCGACAGCATCGGCGAAGCGCCGGTGGAGATTTTTCCTCGTATCCGCGCCGCACTTTTGAACGAACAGCCGTTGATCCTGGACAATCCCGTGGGCGTGTTCCGCTTGGCCGGCCGGTCTCAATCCTGGCGGATCGACGAGGCGCAATTAAGGACGTTGTCGTTTTCCTTGGTCGAAGCGATCTGATGCGCGATCTCTCCGAGGATTTCGACGAACAACTGTTTGCAAAAGTCAAGACGCCGGTCGTGTTTCTCGAAGGTGAATTCAACGGCGGGTCGGGCGAGGACTCGGTTTACGTGGAGCGCTTGTGGTCGGGCCCCGCGCCGATCGAGTGGGATGGGAAGACCTGGCTCGGCGCCGGTGGTTTGCTCAGCGTGTCGCCGGCCGGCGAGACATCCGAATTGCGTGCCGCCCAATTCGCGGTCGGCCTGTCGGGCATTCCCGTCGATCGCATCGCGCGGGTCCTCGGCGCCGTTCGAAAAAACAAACCGGGGCGGGTGTGGTTCGGGTTTCTGATGAACGACGGGTCGATCGTCTCCGATCCGCAACTGTGGTTCGAGGGCCGTCTCGACGTGCCTGAAATATCCGAGGACGGACCGACCGCGACCGTCACGTTTACGTATGCCAATCGGTTGGTCGTTTTTGAAAACTCCATAACCTGGCGTTTAACCAATGAATCCCAGCAGACGCTGTATCCCGGCGACCGGGGATTCGAATTCGTGACGGAACTGCAGGAATGGAACGGCTTGTGGGGTCGAAGTTGAGGCGCCGCGAGAATTGGCCCGAAGCGTTGGACGTGTATCTCCGGGACGCCGACCGGCGGGCGTTTTCCTGGGAAAGCGACAATTGCGTCCTGTTCGGCGCCGGCGGCATCGCGGCCATGACCGGTGCCGATGTCGTGACGCCGATCTGGGGCCCTCGGGCACGCTGGCCGAAGACCAAGCGCGGCGTCCTGGCGCGGCTGAAACGCGTCGCCGGCGACGTCGAGTTGTTGGTGACGCGGGTACTCGGCGCGCCGTTGGCCGCGCCGCTGAAAGCGCAGCGCGGCGACGTCGCCTTGGGAGCGGTGCGCACCCTGGACGGTGATGTCTCGGAAGGGGTCGGCATCGTGCTCGGCGCGCGGGTGGTGTTCATGACCGAGGCGGGTCTCGGCACGTTGCCGCTCCGGCACAGCCGTTTGGCCTGGAGGGTTTAGCGCATGCCCGGCGTTGCCGCCGCCGCGATCGCCTCGGTCGCCGCATCTTCGTTAGCCTCGATCGTCGCGCAAGTGGTGATCTCGCTCGTCGCCAGTGTCATCCTGGGCCAGATCAGCAAGGCGCTTCAGAAGAAGCCGGCCCAGCAGTTTACGGCCACGCCGGAAACCACGCTGCGCCTGCGCGACCGGACCCTGACCGTGCGCCAGCCGGTTGCGGCGGGCCGGGTCATTTACGGCCGAACGCGCATCGGCGGCGTTTATACGTTCGTGCACACGACCGGAAGCAGCAACGAGCGCCTGCATTTGGTGATCACGCTGTCTGGTCACTGTAAGCTGAACGCCATCGGCAATCTTTACTTCGACGGCGAGCACGTGCCGATCGCCGGCAGCGGTCACGCGACCGGCCGGTTCGCCGGCAACGTCAAGATGTACACCCGGCTCGGCGATCCGGATCAGACGGCGATCCAGGAGTTGATCAACGCGGTGCCGGCCAAGTGGACGGCCGATCATCGGCAACGCGGCTGCGCGCACGTTTATCTGCAACTGATCTGGGACCAGGACAAGTTCCCGAACGGAATTCCGAATATCCGATTCGATGTCGAGGGCAAGGCGGACGTCTACGATCCGCGCACGGACTCGTTCGGGTACACGACAAACGCGGCCCTGTGCGCGGCCGATTATCTCGCGAATTCGGTGTGGGGCGTCGGCGCCGGTTACGGAACGGAAATAGGCGACGACGATCTGATCGAGGCGGCCAACATCTGCGACGAAATGGTGGACCGCACGCCGAAGACGGTCGCTTACACGCCGAACGCGGCCGACAATACGTTGACCCTCGCGAACGGCTCGGCGTTGCTGGGGTTGGGAACGCGCGTCACCGTCTCGAGCGATCGGTTTTTGCCGGGCGGCCTCGAGGCCGGCACCGAGTATTACTGGATTCCGGCGGCGCGGTATCCCACGAAGGCGCAGACGGCCCCGGCGACGGCGACGCTGGGCTGGTTTGTCGCTGGTACCCTCGGCTTTCTATCGACGGGGACCTATACGACCGGGCAGGCGTTCGAAATTCTCAGCACCGATACCGGTAGCGTGGCGGCCGGCCAGACGGTGTATTGGATCGCCGACATCGGCGGCGGGGCCGGGCGGTTCGCGGCGAGCGAAGCCGATGCCTTGGCCGGCACGGCGATTCCGATCGTCTTCGGGCAGGGCACGTTGCGCCCCGTCGACAACCAGCCCGTGATTCCGGAGTCGACCAAGCCCGTGGGGTATCTGGCGGCGAGTCTGGACGATGCCCGCGCCGGCGTCGCGATCGATCTGACATCCGCCGGCGAAGGAACCCACACGATCACCGCTGACGGCGAGCCGCGCTACGCGGTCGACGGGGCCTTCGAGACCGACGGCACGCCGGTCGATATTCTCGGCCAATTGCTCTCGGCGTCGGCGGGTGAATTGGTCTGGTCGGGCGGGCGGTTTCGGATTCGCGCCGGCGCGCACCGACTGCCGGTCGTCGATCTGGACGAAGGCGACATCGTCGGTCCTTTGAAAACGACGTCCTTGGTGCCATCGCGGGAATCCTTCAACGGGGTCAAGGGCACGTTTTTCTCGCCGGAAGCGGATTGGCAGGAAGACGACTTTCCGGCCTACAGCCGGGCGCTTTACGTCGCCGAGGACGGCGGCGAGGAATCGTGGTTCGATATCACGCTGGCGTGGACGATCTCGCCGTTTGCCGCAACGCGCTTGGCCAAGATCGAATTGGAACGCCAGCGCCGGCAAATCACCGTCGAGGGACCCTTCAAGACGAAGTTGTGGCGGGCGCTGCCGGCGGACACGGTGCGGTTGTCGATCGCCCGCTACGGGTTCGAGGACAAGGTGTTCGGCGCGCGGCGGATCAATCTGCGGCCGGAAGAAAATGACGGCGCGCTCGTGTTCAAGGTCGCGGCGCAACTGCGCGAAACCGACGCGGCCGTATGGCAGTGGGCCGCGAGCGAGGCGGCGGACTATCAACCGGCGCCGAAAACGACCCTGCCGTCGCCGTTCGTGCCGCGCGCGGTGCCGAACGTGGCCGGCCTCGAGCTGCGCGGCGACGGCGCCAACCTGACGACGTTTACGGGCCGCACCGCCAAGTTCGTCTGGCGCGAGGCGGCGGCGTGGAGCGGCCAGGACCTCGACAGCCCGGACGGCGCCGACTCCGGCGCGCGCGATCTCGAGTTCAAGGATTTCGAAATCCGGATCGTCGATCCCGCGACCGAGGAAACCGTGCGGGTCGAGCACGTCCTCGATCCGCACTACGACTACACGTACGAGAAGAACGCCGAGGATTACCGAATCTTCACCGGCGGCCCGGGCGCCTATCGGCGCTTCACCCTCGAGGTCTACATCCGCGGCACGCAAAATCAACTGTCCGAGCGCGCCGCGCGCCTCACGGTCGAGAACCCGGCGCCGGCGCTGCCGGCGGCCGCCAACCTGCGCGCGGTCGTGGATCAGCTGTGGCTCGACTTCGCGCCGTCGGCCGATCCCGATTATCAGGGCGTGCTGCTGTGGGCCGAGCTCGAATCCGGATTCGATCCGGCGGCGACCGACCCGGTCGCGGACAGCACGGCGAACGGCGTTCGCGTCGACCTCGCGGGCAACACGACCTATTTTGTGCGCTTCGCGCTGTACGACGTGTTCGGCAAGGATCCGGACCAATTGACCGTCTCGGCGGAGTTCGAGGTCGCGACCTCGGGGGCGCCGGGGCCGCTGCCGAAATTCACGTTCGACGGCCTGGTGTTCACCCCGAACAGCCCGGGGGCCAACAAGGTCGCCTGGGGGGCCGCCAACGCGCACGTGACCCTGGCCGGCGATACGGAAAGCTACGGGATCGCGGCGGGCAACGCCACCTGGAGCGAGGGCGTCCTGTATCTCTATTACGAGAACGGCCATGAGGCCTTGTCGGCGACGGCAACGCTGACTCAAGCGGTCGGCGACGACAAAATCATCCTGGCGACCTACAAGGGCGGGACCGACCTCACGGTCGGCGCCGGCGAGGCGTTCTTCGACGGTGCGCGCATTCTGGCCCAGACGGTCGGGGCGGCGCAACTGGTCACGGGCCAGGCCGTGATTACCGAGACGGCGCAAATCGCCGAGGCGATCATCGACACGGCCGCGATCGAAAACCTCGCGGTGACGACCGGCAAGATCGACAACCTCGCGGTGACGGCCGCCAAGATCGACAACCTCGCGGTGACGGAAGCCAAGATCGACGATTTGGCGGTCACCTCGGCCAAGATCGACAACCTCGCGGTGACGACCGGCAAAATCGCCGACGTGGCCATCGAAACGGCCAAGATCAAGGACGCGGCGATCACCACGGGCAAGATCGACGATTTGGCGGTCACCGATGCCAAGATCGCTAACCTGGCGGTCACCGATGCCAAGATCGCTAACCTCGCGGTCACCTCGGCCAAGATCGACGACTTGGCGGTGACGACCGGCAAGATCCAGGATCTTCAGGTGACGACCGCCAAGATCGACGACAACGCGGTAACCTCGCAACAGTTCAACGATGGAACGTCCAGCGCGACCATTGTCGTCGCCGCGTCCGGCACGCCGTTAACGCTGTTCTTTGCGGTTACGATTGCCTGCGGTGTTTCGACAATCCCATCTGCGGGCACCCGAACGTACAGCGGTTCCGCCCATATTCGTGTGCGGCGGGGCGGTAACACGATATACGAGGGGCCGGACGGTTCTATCACCGCCTCGATTGAGGTCGACTCCAACGGTTCGAGTTTTACCGTCATCGACCAGGTCAACGGTAGCGCTCAGTCATTCTTGGTCGAGACCGTGTCGCCGGACACGTATACCTACGTCGTCGATGCGGTGGTCGACAATCAATCCTCCTCCGGCGGCGCGAACGCCGTGATCACGGTTATCGATGCGGTCCTATTGTCCTTGGAGACGAAGAAATGACGTGGTTCGTCGTCTACGACCCGGTTAGCGGTGCGATCGACAACGTCTCGTTCTATCGCGGCCGGGATGTCGCCGCGCCGGCGGCCCTGCCGCGCCCGCCGGGTTTTGGTCTCCTCGTGCGCGAGGATATCGGCGGGGCGGGGCGCAAGACGCACCGCGTCGACGTCGCCGATCCGGCTTTGCCTTTGATTTCGATCAACGAGGAGACTTCGTAAATGGCGCAATACTTGGCCGGCACGGTCACGGTAACCAACGGCTCCACGGTCGTGACCGGATCCGGGACGTTGTGGAACACGAACGGCAACGCCGCCGCCGGCGACATCTTCACGATCGCGGAAACGGGCGTCTGGTACGAGGTCGCCTCGGTCGACAGCGATACCCAGCTGACCTTGGCGGCCGCGTACGCCGGCGATACCGATGCCGGGCTCGACTATGCCATCGCGCGGGATTTTACCCCGAATTACGGCATCCCCTGGCCGAACCGGGGCGATATCGAGGTCGCCAGTCTTTTGAAGCGATCGTTGACCAAGATCGATGCCTTGATCTTCGCCGCCGACACCCCGGGCCTCGCCGGCGCCTGGCTCGGCGCGTGGGAAGCCGGGACCTATACGCTTTATCAGATGGTCGAGCACAATGGCGCGGCCTGGATCTGCAACGCGGTCACGACGACCGAGGAACCCTCCGACGAGGCGAGCGATTGGGACCTGGTCGCGCAGAAAGGCGACACGGGGGCGACCGGCGTGATCGGCGCCTGGCGCGGCGCGTGGTCGGCTGGAACGTACGACCTGCACGACGTGGTGCATCATGCCGGCTCTGCGTGGATCGCGGTGCCGGCGAACAGCGACGCCACCACGACCGAGGAACCCTCGGGCGCGGCGGCGGATTGGGACCTGGTCGCGCAGAAAGGCGACACGGGGGCGACCGGCGCGCAAGGGGATCCCGGATCGAATTGGCAGGGTCCGTGGGAGGCGGGCACCTATGCCGTCAACGACTCGGTCGAACACCTCGGCTCGGCATGGATCTGCGTCGCGGCCGACTCCGACGGCACCACGACCGAGGAACCCTCTGATGAGGCAACGGACTGGGATCTGCTGGCGGCCAAGGGCGATCAGGGCGAGCAGGGCATCCAGGGCGAGCAGGGCATCCAGGGCGAGCAGGGCATCC
>JBBDTH010000048.1:0-8830 GCA_040904505.1 Rhodospirillales bacterium
CAAACCCGGCGGCTCGGGCATCACCGGCTCGAACTGGTTCGAGAAGAACGCCAAGCCCGACGGCACGTACGTGGTCTCGGCCTCGACGTCCATGTACACCAGCTACCTGTTCGGCGGCAAAAAGGTGCGCTTCAACCCGCTCAAGTGGCGGCCCGTGGTGCTCTCGCCGTTGGGTTCGCAGATCTACGCCCGCACAGAAACCGGCGTGAAGGGCAAGGACATCGCCGAGGACATCAAGGCGCTGCGCAGCGTCAAAAAGTTGATCAGCGGCGGCAAGAACCCGACGTCGTCCGAGTTGCGCGGCTACATCGCTTACGACCTGCTCGGGTTGGACCCCACTTACGTGTTCGGCCTCAACAGCGGCGGCCGGCGCAAGGCCGCGATCCGCGGCGAGTTGCAACTGTCCTACGACTCGGCGGGTTCGTTCATGAGCAAGACCATGAAGTACGTGAAGCAAGGCATGTTCGTACACGTCATGAACCTCGGCTTCATCAGCACCGACGGCCAGGTGGTGCGCGATCCGGAATTCCCGAACACGCCGACCGTGCTCGATGCCTACAAGGCCGTGAACGGAGGCAAGATGCCGACGGGCCCGCAATGGAAGGCACTCAAGCACATGATCAACATCGGCGTCATGCTCTCGAAGTCGCTGATCCTGCCGGCGGGCACGCCGGATGAAATCGTTGATGCCTACGTCGGCACGGTCAAGAAGATCATGGCCATGCCCGATTTCCAGAAGCAGGCGAAGAAGGAGATCGGCAACTATCCGCAATACTTCGGTAAGGACGCGGCGACCATCCTCAAGGAAGCCGTCGACGTCGACGACGAAACCCGCCAATGGATCGCCGGTTTCCTCAAACGGAAATTCGACTTTACCATGATGTAATTCACGGCGCCCGATTCAGCGGGAAAGGCCGGTGCCCTCGGGCGCCGGCCTTCTTTTTTTGCGGATGTCCCGTATCCCGCCATCGCCCTGACACGGGAAAAGGTTCATGATAAAGTCCGCGATCGTATGCACCGGCGGACTCTTGATAAGCCGGGATTTTACCGGGCTGCCCCGGTTTTGGAATCGCTCAACGGAGGAGGTTGTCAATTCATGCGAAACGATGTCATCGATGTAGTGCCCATGGACGCGCCTATCGGGGCGGAAATCCGGAACGTCGATCTGTCCAAGTCTGTCGGATCGGAACAATTCGCGGCCATCGAAAGGGCTTTCGACGAATACTCGGTGGTCGTCATCCGCGATCAAGCGTTAAGCGAAGATCATTTCGAGAATTTTGTGTGCCGCTTCGGCGAGATGCAGGTCAATTTTCTCAAAAAATACACGATCAAGAACCGGCCGCTTATTTTGCAGGTGTCCAACATCCAAGTGGACGGCAAGGACATCGGGCATGCGGACGCGGGCAGGGTTTGGCATTCCGATATGTCCTATGAATGGAATCCGCCGCGAATCTCCGTGCTCCATGCACGGGAAGTGCCCGTGACCGAGGACGGCCGGGTGCTCGGGGATACGTTGTTTGCAAGCGCGGTATTGGCCTATGACTCCCTCAGCCCCGAGATGAAGGCGCGCTGCGACGGCTTGCGCGTTAAACACGACGTTACCGGACGGCGGCGCAACACCGGCACCGGGACCCAAGACAATGCCGAACGCGAAGCCATGGAAAAGGTCGTGCATCCGGCCATCCGGACCCATCCCTATACCGGCAAGAAGGCCATTTACGTCAGCCATGGCGAAAGTTTTGCGATAGAGGGTATGCCGGACGACGAGGCCCAGGCCCTGATCGCGGAGCTTGCCGATACGGTTATCCGGCCCGAGTTCCAATACCGTCACACGTGGCGGGTCGGCGACGTTCTGATGTGGGATAATTGCGCCTTACAACATCTGGCCATGCATGATTACGCGTTGCCGTTGCGGCGTATGATGTGGCGAATTTCAGGATGCCCGACGACCGTTTATGAATAACGGAATGGCGACGCCGAGCGATCATGGCGGAACATGACGTCATCAAGAAACACCTCGAGCGGTGGTTCAGGCGCTGGCGTGTTTGGGCGCTGATTTACGCGCTCGGATTTCTGGTCCTCTGGGTGACGGGGCTTGCCGAGACCCGCGCGTTTTACGTTTGGTCGATCGGCTGGGTGCTGGTCTGGGCGGTTTGGGGGCAAAACGATTTTTACGGAAAATATCTTTCGAGGAAGCGGCAGGATGACGAACGCGGCGGCGATCTCGACGACGATCCCGGCGACCGGCGGCGGCGCACCGATACCGGGGATAAGCCGGATTAGAGAACGATGCGTGTCGTAATCGCCTTGGGGGGAAATGCCTTGCTGCGTCGCGGCGAGGCCATGACGGCCGAGAATCAGCGCCGCAATATCCGGGTCGCGGCCGAGGCCCTGGCGCCGCTCGCCGGTGATCACGAACTTATCATTTCTCACGGCAACGGCCCGCAAGTCGGTTTGCTGGCATTGCAAAGTGCGTCCTGTGCGGCCGAGGAAGCTTATCCGCTGGATGTTCTGGACGCCGAAACCGAGGGCATGATCGGGTACCTGCTCGAACGGGAACTGCGCAATACGCTGCCCGCCGGGCGCGAGTGCGCGACGCTGCTGACTCAAATCGAGGTCGATATCGACGATCCCGCCTTCGGAAACCCGACCAAGCCGATCGGCGCCGGGTACGAGAAAGAGGAGGCGGATCGTCTTGCCCGCACACGGGGCTGGACGATGACGCGCGACGGCGAGCGGTATCGGCGAACGGTGGCCTCGCCGAAACCAAAACGCATTTTCGAGCTCGGTGTCATCGCCCGGCTGGTCGAGCAGGGTGTGATCGTCGTGTGTGCCGGCGGCGGCGGGATTCCCGTGGTGATCCGCGGCGACGGCAGCCTGATCGGCATTGAGGCCGTGATCGATAAGGACTTCGCGTCCGCCCTGCTGGCCCGCGGCCTCGCGGCGGACGCATTGCTGATGCTGACCGACGTCGATGCGGTCTATCGGGATTGGGGCGCGCCGGACGCGCGGGCGATCCGCCGGATCTCGCCGCGGGCGTTACGGGAATTTTCCTTTGCCCCGGGGACGATGGGCCCCAAGGCCGAGGCGGCGATCGACTTCGTCGAGCATACCGGCGGGATGGCCGGCATCGGTCGGCTCGAGGACGCCGGCGCTATTCTCGACGGCGCGGCGGGCACGACGATCACCCAAGACACACCGGCCATCGTTTGGTGGGACGAGGCGTAAATCGTCTTCAGGCACGGGTTAGCCCGCGCGTAAGAATTTTTCGAGTAAATCGCCGAGCGTCGGTTCGCCGGCCTCGGCGAATTCGTAGCGCGCCCGGACGACGGGTTTGTCGATGGCGATGAGGGCCGCCAGATCGCACGGTGTTCCCGAAACCACGATATCCGCATCGGCCGCGTTGATGGTGCTTTGCAAGGCCTGCAGTTGCGCCGGGTGATATCCCATGGCCGGGAGGACGGCGCCGATATGAGGATAGGCCGCGTAAACGGCGGCGATCCCGTCCGCGGCGCCGTTGCGCGGATCAACGATTTCGCCGGCCTGCGCCTGGGTGGCGGCGACGAATCCCGCGCCGTACGGCATCCCGCCATGGGTAATCGTCGGCCCGTCTTCGACCACGAGAACGCGCTTTCCCTTTACCGCTTCCGGATCGTCCAGTCGAACCGGCGAGGCGCCGCGAATGACGATCGCATCGGGATTGACGTTTCGGGCGTTCGCGGTGACGCGTTCGATATCGGCATCCGCCGCCGAATTCGTTTTCGCGACGAGAACGATATCCGCCGTGCGCAGCACGGCCTCCCCGGGATGATGCGTGGTTTCGTTGCCCGGGCGCAGGGGATCGACGAGCACGATATGCAGATCGGGGCGGATAAACGGGGAATCGTTATTGCCGCCGTCCCACAGGATGATGTCGGCTTCCGCTTCGGCGCGCGCGAGAATCTTGGCGTAATCGACGCCGGCATAGACGATGGTGCCCAATTCGATATGCGGCTCGTACTCCTCGCGCTCTTCGACGGTGCACTCGGCGTCATCGAGATCGCCCCGGGTCGCGAACCGTTGAACGGCTTGTTTTTCGAGATCGCCGTACGGCATCGGGTGGCGGATGACGGCCGTCGTTAAGCCGCGTTCGTTCAAAAACCGGGAAATCCAGCGGGAAGTTTGCGATTTGCCGCATCCTGTCCTGACCGCGGAAACGGCGATGACGGGCGCTTTGGCCGTCAGCATCGTTCGCTCGAGGGCGAACAGGATAAAGTCCGCCCCGGCGGCCAGGGCGATCGACGCCTGATGCATGACGGTGTCGTAGCCGACGTCGCTATAGGCGAACACGACTCGATCGATGCGTTCGTTATGACAAAGAGCCGCCAATTCCGTTTCCTCGACGATCGGAATGCCCTCGGGATAAAGCGGCCCGGCGAGCGCGGGCGGATAGCGCCGCCCGGCGATATCGGGAATCTGGGCGGCGGTGAAGGCAACGACGCGGCTGTCGGGATCGTCGCGGTAGATCATGTTGAAATTGTGAAAATCCCGGCCCGCGGCGCCCATGATGACGACTCGGTGGGGGGTGTGTTTTTCCGGCATTGGATGTTGTCTCGATCCGCGGTGACCAATCGGAAGGGTATCATAACAGGTCATCGGCGTCGCGGATGCAAGGGCCGCGAAACTTTCGGGAAATATCGCGGCGCAACGGCCTTTGACTCGCGCCGTCACCTTGGTAAAGTAGCCGCCGATATAACCGGTGTTTTATAACGCTCCTTAGTAATAATATTTGGGCGAGGATGAATCCATGAGCGAAGCCCCCCTGGGCAGTCCCGATGACGCGGCCGGGGCGCCGTCCTATATGGCCATGAACTCGGGCACGATCCGCGCGCCGATCCGGCCCGAGGATCTCGGCACCGCGACGATTACACCGTCGGGCGCGTTCGAGGCGGGTTCGTATCAATCGTTCACGCTGACCTACACCTGCGGCAAGTTCGGCATCGACGACAGCGGTTCGATGCGCGTCTGTTTCCGATTTGCATCGGACCAAACCCGGCCCCAATTCGAGGACCCCAAGCGGCCCAATTACACGGTGATCGAGGCGTCCAACAACGCAGTGTTGGAATGCCGCTACGATCCCAAGGGCAATGTCCGGCCGTGGGACCGCACGCTTTATATAAAGGTCGTCAAGGGCTTCATGAAGAAAGGCGACACGATCACGATCCGATTCGGCGTCACGAGCGGCGGCTCGTCCGGCATGCGCCTGCAGACCTTCTGCGAGGACACCTACGAGTTCCGCGTCCTGGTCGATCCCATCGCGACCTTCAATTATCAGCCCCTGCCCGAGCAACCGACGATTAGAATCGTGCCGGGCAAGCCGGCGACGTATGTTGCCGTGTGGCCGACCCTGCGCCGCGTCGGCGAGCCGTTCACGCTGAAACTCAAGGGCGAGGACACCTGGGGCAATCCGTCGGATCAATGCCAGGCGACGCTGAAACTCAAATCCGATACGCCCATCGAGGGTTTGCCCGAAACCGTGACCTTCAAGCCGGGGCAATTTGCCGTCGAGATTCCGAATTTGAAGGTTTCCGAACCCGGCGACGTGCGCCTCGAAGTGTTGCATCACGACGGCACGCCGGCGGCCGAAGCCAACCCGCTGCGGATCGTCGAGAAAACCGCATTGTTGCCCTATTGGGGCGATCTGCACGGCCAGTCCGAGGAGACCATCGGCACCGGCAGCGCGCGCCGGTATTTCGCGTTCGCGCGCGATCGCGCGTTCGTCGACGCCACCGGCCACCAGGGCAACGATTTTCAGATCACCAACGATTTCTGGAACGAGCTCGACCGCCTTTCGGCCGAGTACGACGAACAGGGCCGCTTCGTCGTGCTGCCGGGGTACGAATGGTCCGGCAACACGCCGATGGGCGGCGACCGTAACGTTTATTTTTCGACCGAAGGACGCCAGATTCGCCGCTCGTCCCATGCCCTGATCGAGGACATGAGCGATTTGGAGACCGATTCCAACACCGCCGCCGAACTGTTCGAGGATCTGGCGAAGGAACGCGAATGGGACGTGGTGACATTTGCTCATTGCGGCGGTCGATACGCCGACGTGAAGCTCGCCCATGACGGCCGCTTCGAGAAATCCATGGAGGTGCATTCCTCGTGGGGCACGTTCGAGTGGATCGTGCAGGACGCGCTCGAGATGGGCTACCGCTCGGGCATCGTCGCCAACTCGGACGGCCACAAGGGTCGGCCCGGCGCGAGTTATCCGGGGGCCTCGTTGTTCGGCGCCGTCGGCGGGCTGACCTGCATGCTGGCGAGCGGGCTGTCGCGCGCGGCGCTTTTGGACTGCTTGCGCAAGCGCCATCATTACGCGACCACGGGCGGGCACGGCGGGCGCATGGTGATCGACCTCAAGGCGCGCTTCGGCGAAACCGGAACGCTCTATCACGACGATCCCAACTTGGGCCCGGCGGAAGGGAAGTCCGCGACCGCCGCCATGATGGGCGATATCGTTCATCTGCCGTCCGGCGACATGGAGATCGACGTCGATATCCTGAGCCGGGCGCCGATCGAGCGGGTCGATATCTTCAACGGGCTCGAGCATATCGAAACCGTCCGGCCCTACGGCAACGACGATCTCGGCAACCGGATTCGCGTGGTCTGGGAAGGCGCCGAATACCGGGGCCGTTTCCGCCAGGTGATTTGGGACGGCACGGCGCTGTTTTCCGAAAACACGCTCGTCGATGCCCGGCCGATCAATTTCTTCAACCGCGACAAGACCCTCGATCGGGTCGGCGACAACGGCCTCGCATGGAAGGCGCTCACCACCGGCAACATCGGCGGGTTCGACGCCTGGGTCGCGGACCCGTACGGCGGCACCGTGAAGATCGAGACCTCCTTGGTGCAATGCGGCGTGCCGCTCGAAGAAATCGGATACGAAGACGAGGTGTTCGACAAGAGCGGCGTTCTGCCGAGGTATCTCAAGATTTTCCGGCTGCCGACCGAGAATCCGCACCGGTCCCTGAAATTCACCCGCAAGATCGCGCTCAAGAGCACGGGCGACAACGCCATCTTCATCCGGTTGACCCAGGAAGACGGCACCCTTGCCTGGACCAGCCCGATCTACGTTTACCGCTGAACCGGAGGCGCTTTCTTGCTTATGGCCGCCCGATGATGAAGCATCCTTTCGAGATGGTGGCGTTGCCCGCCGAGCGCAGCACGGCGAAACCGCGCGCGCGCGGCCTCACCATGATGATGGATTGGGGCGAAACCCTCGAATTTCTGGAGGCGCATCTGAAACTTTGCGCACCCTATGTCGATCTCGGCAAAATCGTCGTCGGTCATTCGCGGCTCTATACCGAGGATTACTATCGCGCCAAACTCGCCCTCTATCGCAAATACGGCGTCCGGCCCTTCATCGGCGGGCAGTTCCTGGAATACGTCTTCGCGACCCTCGGCTGGGACGCGGTGGTGCCCTATTGCGAGGAAGCCAAAAGGTTCGGCGTCGAGGCCATCGAGGTTTCCGACAACTGCGTGCCGCTCGACGATAAGGAACGCGCCCGGCTCATTCGGATGTGCGCCGATACCGGGCTCGAGATTCACGGCGAGGTGGGTGCCAAGACCGAGGACAAGCACGATCCGGCGGACCTCATCGCCCAGGCCCGCATCTGTTTCGACTCGGGCTGCGAGATCGTTCTGGTCGAGGCCGCCGAGATCATGGAGAACGGCGAGGTGAACCGGGATCTCGTCACCGCGATCCGCAACGATCTCGACGTCGGCAAGGTTTTGTTCGAGCTGCCGGGCCATTGGATCAAGGGAACCACGAGCAGCGATATCTTCGAGATGCAACGGTTCCTGATCGAAGAGTTCGGCCCGGACGTCAACATCGCCAACGTACAGCCCGCGACGGTGTTCAATCTCGAATCGTTGCGGTGCGGCCTCAGCGTCGTCGGGCCGAAACGGCGCGCTTGGGACGATCCGTCCGCCGCTTAAAATCCGCATAAGTTCCCGCGGGAACCGTTGATCGATAGGAGAAAGCCGAAATCATGAGTGAAAAAGCCGCGTTCATTTGCGACGGTATCCGCACGCCGATCGGGCGTTACGGCGGCGCGTTGTCCGCCGTGCGGGCCGACGATCTCGCCGCCGCGCCGATCCGGGCCTTGATCGAGCGCAACCCCAAGGTCGATTGGGCAGGCGTAAACGACGTTCTGCTCGGCTGCGCCAATCAGGCGGGCGAGGACAACCGCAACGTCGCGCGCATGGCGTTGTTGCTGGCGGGCCTGCCCGAAACCGTGTCGGGCGCGACCATCAACCGGTTGTGCGCCTCGGGTCTCGACGCGGTTGGCTCGGCGGCGCGCGCCATCCGGTGCGGTGAAGCCAATCTCATGATCGCGGGCGGGGTCGAGAGCATGTCGCGCGCGCCCTTCGTCATGGCAAAAACCACCCAGGCGTTCGCGCGCACGACGGAAATTTACGACACCACCATCGGTTGGCGGTTCGTGAATAAAAAGATGAAGGAGATGTACGGCACCGATGCGATGCCGGAAACCGCCGAGAACGTTGCCGAGGATTTCCAAATCACGCGCGCCGATCAGGATGCGTTCGCCGTTCGCAGTCAACACCGCGCCGGCCGGGCCATGACCGACGGCGTGTACGCCGAGGAGATCGTGCCGGTGACGATCCCGCAACGCAAGGGCGATCCGGTGACGGTGGATACCGACGAGCATCCCCGGCCCGACACCACGATCGAAAAACTCGCCAAGCTGCCCGCGCCGTTTCGCGAAGGCGGGTCCGTGACCGCGGGCAATTCGAGCGGGCTCGCCGACGGCGCGGCGGCGCTGGTGCT
>JBBDTH010000049.1:0-8811 GCA_040904505.1 Rhodospirillales bacterium
GTCTTCGTCGGCGATGGTTGCCTGATGGAAGGGATCAGCCACGAGGCGATCTCGTTCGCCGGCCATTACAAGCTCGGTAAGTTGATCGTGCTGTTCGACGACAACGGAATTTCCATCGACGGCGGCCTGGATCTGTCCTGTTCCGACGATCAATCGGGCAGATTCACGGCATCGGGTTGGCATGTGCAATCGGTCGACGGGCACGATCCGGAAGCCGTCGCCGCGGCCATTACGGCGGCGCGGAAATCGGGCAAACCCAGCTTCATCGCCTGCAAGACCGTGATCGGTTACGGCGCGCCGACCAAGGCGGGCACCGCCTCGACCCACGGCGCGCCCTTGGGTGAGGAGGAAATCGCCGCGACCCGGGACAAGCTCGGTTGGCCGTCTCCGCCGTTCGAAATTCCCGGCGACATCCTCGGCGCCTGGCGCGGGATCGGCGCCCAGGGAACGCATGCGCGCAAGGCCTGGGAAACGCGTATCGCCGAGTTGGATGGCAAAACCAAGGCCGCGTTCGAGCGGACGGTTGCGGGCGAACTGCCGTCGGGCTGGCTCGATGCCTTGAACGCGCATAAAAAGCGGGTGGTCGCGGAAAAACCCAAATGGGCGACGCGCCAGGCCTCGGGCGAGGCCTTGAAGGCCCTGACCGAGGTCATTCCGGAATTGATCGGCGGTTCGGCCGATCTCACGGGATCGGTCAACACGAAAACGCCCAGTACCGAGCCGATTACGCCGGATAACTTCGCGAATCGCTATGTTTATTACGGCGTGCGCGAGCACGGCATGGCGGCGATCATGAACGGCATCGCCCTTCATAAGGGGTTCATTCCCTACAGCGGCACGTTTCTGGTCTTTGCCGATTACATGAAGGGGGCGATGCGTCTGTCGGCGCTGATGGAGCAGCGGGTGATTTACGTCTTGACCCACGACTCGATCGGATTGGGCGAGGACGGACCGACCCATCAGCCGGTGGAGACGCTGGCATCGCTGCGCGCGCTGCCGAATTTCAAGGTGTTCCGCCCGGCCGACCAGATCGAAACCGCCGAATGCTGGGCCTTGGCGCTCAGTAACAGTGCCGGGCCGTCGGGGATGGTGTTGACGCGCCAGGGCGTGCCGTTGCTGCGCGATGAGCATACGAATGATAATCTATGTGCCCGCGGCGGATATGTGCTGGCCGAAGCCTCCCCGGATGTCGGTGGGGGTGATCGAAAGGTCACACTGTTCGGGACCGGTTCCGAGGTACAGTTAGCGGTGTCCGCGCGGGCGCAGCTTGAGCGGGAGGGCATCCCGACCGCGGTCGTGTCGATGCCGTGCTGGGAGCTGTTCGACGAGCAGGATCCGGCGTACCGGAACATGGTTCTGGGCCCGGGAACGGTGCGTGTCGCCGTCGAGGCCGCGGTTTCCTTCGGTTGGGAACGCTATATCGGCAGCGACGGCGGGTTCGTCGGCATGACCGGTTTCGGTGCGTCCGCGCCCGCGCCGCGGTTGTACGAGCATTTCGGCATCACCGCCGATGCCGTGGCCGCACAGGCGAAAGCGCGGCTGTAACGGGCGCCGTCACGACGTCGGCGCATGGTGTGATAAACATTTCTGTGACTTTGGAGAGATGCCATGAACCTGGATAAATTGAACGCCGTCGCCGAAGCGATGGTGGCCGACAACAAAGGACTGTTGGCGGCGGACGAAAGCACCGGCACGATCGCCAAGCGTTTGGCTTCGATCAACGTGGAGGCGTCGGAGGATAACCGCCGGGCCTACCGCGAACTGTTGTTCCGCGCCAAGGGCTCGGGAAAGTATGTCAGCGGCGCGATCCTGTACGACGAAACGATCCGCCAGAAGGCCGAAGACGGCACGCCGCTGATCGACCTGATGAAGGCCGAGGGCATCATGCCGGGCATCAAGGTCGACATGAGCACGAAGCCGCTGCCGGGATCGCCCGGGGAAACCATCACCGAAGGCCTTGACGGCCTGCCGGGCCGGGTCGACGAGTACGTCAAGCTCGGCGCCACCTTCGCGAAATGGCGCGCCGTCATCGCCATCGGCGACGGCAAACCGAGCCAAAACGCCATCGAGATCAATGCCCATTTGCTGGCCCGGTACGCGAAAATCTGTCAGGAAGGCGGCTTGGTGCCGATTGTCGAGCCGGAAGTGCTGATGGACGGCGATCACACCATCGATACGTGCGAGGAGGTGACCGAGCAGACCCTGCACACCACATTCATGCAACTCTATAAGCAGGGCGTGAAATTCGAGGGCATGATCCTGAAGCCGAACATGGTGATCGCGGCCAAGGATTGTTCGAAACAGGCGGCCGTCGACGAGGTTGCCGCGCGGACCGTGGCATTGTTGCGCCGGTGCGTCCCGTCGGCCGTACCCGGCATCATGTTCCTGTCCGGCGGGCAGAGCGAAGCCGAGGCGACGGCGCATCTCAACGCGATGAACAAGAACTTCGCGGCGCAACCCTGGAAGCTGAGCTTTTCCTACGGCCGGGCCTTGCAGCAAAGCGCGTTGCAGGCGTGGCTCGGCAAGGACGCAAACGTCCCGGCGGCGCAACAGGCGTATCTGGAACGGGCCAAGCAAAACAGTTTGGCCTGCGCCGGCAAAGCGCCGGCCGAGGCCGCTTAGCGTTATGGCGGCCCGCCCGGCACCGTCAATCAAAATTGCTCCCTCGATCCTGTCCGCCGACTTCGCCAAGTTGGGCGAGGAGGTGAGGGCGATTGACGCCGCGGGCTGCGATTACGTGCATATCGACGTGATGGATGGGCACTTCGTGCCCAACATCACCATCGGCCCGGACGTGGTGAAGGCGCTTAGGCCGCACACCGAAAAGGTCTTCGACGTGCATCTGATGGTCGCGCCGGTCGATCCCTACCTCGAAGCGTTTGCCGGCGCCGGGAGCGATATCATCACCGTTCACGTCGAAGCCGGGCCGCATCTCGATAGGACTCTGCAGGTCATCCGGGGGCTCGGCAAGAAGGCGGGGGTATCGCTCAATCCGTCGACTCCGGCGGAAGCCGTACGCCACGTTCTGGACCGGCTCGATCTTATTTTGGTGATGACCGTCAATCCCGGTTTCGGCGGTCAAAGCTTCATCGACTCGCAGGTCGAGAAGATCGCGGCCTTGCGCGACATGATCGGCGACAGGCCCATCGAGCTCGAGGTCGACGGCGGCATCAACCCGAAGACGGCAGGCAAGGTCGTCGCGGCGGGCGCGACGGTTCTGGTCGCGGGCAGCGCGGTCTTCGGCGGCGGCGATTACAAGGCCGCGATCGAGGCGATCCGGGCGGCTGTTTGACTTTCGCAGCCGGTTTTCTCCTTTCGCCGGTAAAGCCGCGTCCTGTGCCGAACGGACACCTTAAACACCCAAAATCATGGAAGTTTTCTGATTTTGCCGTTGTAATATAAGCAAAAAGGTATATACCCTGACCAAAACATAATAACGGGATGAAGTCCGCAGCGCCGACAGGGCGTTGCTTGCTTTCTCAACCTCTCGGAGGCGGGTTCGGTCAAATTTTTACAAAGTCAGTTCGTATTATCCATGTATGAAGATTAAGGTCATCGTTGCTTCCTGTAAGCGGATGGTTCGTGTCCGCGCCGGGAAACGGCGTTCGTTATAGAGGCCCTCCGTGGTTCAACTGTTTCGTAAAGTTCCCGAACTCACGTTTCTCATCTGTATCACCGTCATTGCGTACGCCGTTATCGAAATTGCGGCCAAGTCCGGCACCGAGCCGGTGCTCGGCTCGTTTTCGAGCATCGATCTCATTATCATCTCATTCGTTTTCAGCACGGCAATCGCCATCGTCGCCGTGATCGCCGGTGTCGGCGGCGGGGTGATTTTCACACCCATCATGCTGGCATTCACATCGATCGATACGCTGATCATCCGCTCGACGGGGCTGGTCGTGGCGATGTTCAGCGGTTTGGTGGCCACGGGGCCGTTCATGCGCAAGGGGCTGGCCGATATAAAGCTCGTTTTCTTCGGGGCCGTGCCGATTATCGTGGGCGGTTTGGCGGGGGCTTTCGCGGCTATTTTCCTTGCGACCCACCTCGGCGAGACGGGCGATGCGTGGGTACGCCTGACGCTCGGCATTACGCTCGTGTTGATCGCGCTGCTGTTCATTTTCGGCGGATCGAATACCGAATATCCCCGGCCCCGTAAGGTCGATCCGCTGGGACAGAGGCTTCGGTTGCGGAACACCTATTGGGAAGAGTCGCTGCAGGAACGTATCCGTTATCGCGCAATCAACGTCGCCTTCGGCGGTTTTCTTTTCTTTTTCGTGGGTTTCACCGGCGGGTTTTTCGGATTGGGCGGCGGCTGGGCGGTGGTGCCGGTTCTCAATCTGGTAATGGCGATCCCCTTGAAGGTTTCGGCCGCGTCGAGCGGCGTTTTGTTGGCGATGGGCAACGCCGCGGCGATTTGGCCGTATCTGACGGTCGGCGCGCTGATCGGGATCGTGGCGGCGCCGTGGATGCTGGGGCAGGTTATCGGTGGCATTATCGGCGCGCATATTCTGGCGACGATCAAAGCCGCTTTCGTGCGAAATCTATTGATCGCCTTGTTGATATTAACAAGCCTCAAACTGATCGCGCGCGGCCTGGAAAGATTGCTCAAGATCGAAATCCCGATTTTATAATAGGGAGCCTGGAATTGCCTAAGTTCAAAAGAACGCTGATCCCGATCTCGGGCGTCGTTTACGGCGATGTTATTTATTGGGCGACGATCGTTGCCTCGGTCATGGTGGTCGTGGGCACGGTCGAAACGTTCCTCACGGATTACCACGTCATTCAGCCGGGGTACTTGCTGCAGGCGGTTCTGGAAGGAAACTCCATCTCTGAAATTTGGGAAGGCTCGGCGTTGAAGGAAATTCCGCGCGGTCATTGGTATCTCGATATTTTGCCGAGCGGGGAGGGCGTAACGACCGCCGGACTGGCCTTGGGCGTATTCGGCGTGATCCCGGCGATTTTCATCAGCGCCTTTTTTCTCTGGCGCTCCCACAACGTTTTCTTTGCCTTTTTGGCCGTTGTCGCGGGCATAATTACGATTACATCCATGTTAGGGATTATTCCGTTGCCGGTCGGTTGAGAATCTTGGCTGGCGATTGAGTCAATTGATAGTATTCTGGTGATGGTATCTTGGCGCCGGCGGATGACGGTCGGTTTATAAAAAAATTAAAGGGTACGCGAGAGGGAGGAATGGCACAGATCAACATTCCTGAAGAAGAACGCAAGCGGCGCGAAAAAGTTTATCGCATTCTCGTTTGTATTGACGGTTCCGAAGAGTCTTTCCGGGCGCTTCGGTATGCCGCCGGTCTCGCTCATCAAACCAACGCGGACTTGGTCGTTCTGTTCGTGCGCGCGGTTTATGACCAAGCCAGCAAGGAAGAAATATACAAATGGGCGGCCGAACAAAACATGTTGGAGTGGGATATCGAGCTTTCGGGTCTCAAATTCCTGCGTATGGCCCGGGATATGCTCATTGAAATGGGCGAGTTGGCCGACGATTGGAAAATGCTCAGCGTGCATACCGATGTCGACGACGACCTGTTGGGCGACAATAAAATCGAATATATCAATGAGAAGCAGGGCCGCGAAATCGTCATGAAACTCAAGGTTTCCGGCAACATCGCCCGCGGCATCCTCGATCAATATGAGCTTGGTCCGTATGATTTGATCGTTCTCGGCGCCTCCGAATTATGGCGCGATCGCCAGCGCAAAACGTTTCGTGATCCGGCGGTTGCCGAAAAGGTGGCGATTCATGCGCCGTGTTCGGTTCTGGTGACCCGCAAGGTCATTCGGACGGGGCATGGTCATCTGCTGTGTACGGACGGTTCCGACCAGGCCATGCGCATGATCCGCAAAGAAGGCGAGCTTGCGGCCAAAGCCGGATTTCCCGTGTCCATCCTGTCGGTTGCCTTGGACAGGGACGAACAATCCGATGCGCAAAAGAATGTTCAGGCGGCTAAAACGGTTATAGAGGGTCTCGGCGCTACGATCGAGAACACCTATGTTCGCGTCGGCAATCCGATCGATGAAATCATCGATGTCGGCCGGAACTATTCCCTGATCGCCGTGGCTTCGAGCAGCAAAACCGGTTTGCAACGGTTTTTTATGGGCAGCGTCTCTTTCCAGGTTCTCGAACATGCCGAAAATTCGGTCATGATCGTGCGGTGACGGCCGAGAAGCGGCGTCGGCGAACGGCCGGCAGGGCTTCTTGCCCGTATTCAGGTAATGGCGTCGATATCTTCGTCTTTCAGGGAGCCCGGGACGATGGTAACGGGGATTCTGAACTGTCCGATCGACATTTTATTGATGAAATTACTGACGAGCGGGCCGGGGCCTTCCTTATCGGTGCCGGCGCCCAACACCAATATGGAAATATCCCTTTCTTCTTCGACCAACTTTACCAGCTCTTCGCTGCGCGTTCCCTCGCGGATATAGGTAATCGGCTCGTTTCCGGTGAGGGCGAGAGCCTCTTGGCTGACTTCCCGAAGTCTTTCGTTGGCGCGCTCCATGGCTTCTTCGCGCATGAGTTTTTCGACCGACATCCAATGCTGAAAGTCCGCGGGTTCGACGACATAGAGCAAAGCTACGCGACCGTTCTTGCGTAATGAGCGGCGGCAGGCAAAACGTAACGCCTTGTGCATTTCTTGAGTGTCGTCGATGACACAGAGAAATACGCGGTTTTCCTGTACGCCGACCTTGCTTTCTGTATCAACCATTGCTGTCGTTTACGATTTGCGGAAAAAGACGCTGACAAGCCAACCTGCGATCGCCGAAATGAAGACGGCTATGATACCGTAATAGTACGGTTTGTCATGCGCGAAATTGTAGATACCGGATTCAATACCGACTTTTTCAATAACTAACTCTTTGTTTTTTTGGCTTATTATTTTTTTGTCGCGGACCAGATACGTTTCGATTTTATACGTACCGGGAATGACGTTGGACGGGAAGTGAATGTCGATGCGGAACAACTGGTGTCCGAGGAAAGTAATGTTTGCGAGTTCTTTGGAAAAAAGCCCTTGCCGCCATTTGTTGCGGATAAGCGCGTTCCGAAATTCATGCATATCCGCCGACCGCCGGATATCCCATTCCAATCCGAATTCGAGATACTTGGCCCCGATTTTTTTCTCGATCAGGGTTTCCTCGGGCAGGATCGTTTCCAGCGGCAGCGTGCTCGCAACAGCGTAAAAATAAGGAACGGAACGGAAGTTGACGGAATCCTTGTTGATCCAAATGCCGCTGAATTTTTCCTTTCGCCGGACGACTTCCGCGCGTTCCGGCCCTCGTACGACGATGATGACTTCACCCTGGCCCAGCGTGCTGCCGAAAATCATAAGATCCTCGCCGATGAAATCGGTGGCGATTCCGATCGACGGTTTCGACAGGTCTACGACAAGATTTCCGGCGGCCTGAACCGGCAGGACCGTAATCAGGACGACTGCCGCGAACAGCACTGAACGCAAAGACTTCATCAGTGACCCACCAGCGGACCTAGGGTAAAGGTATCGCCGGGCGTTGCGAAAAAGTCGTATGCAAGTTTTCCGCAAACGCCCAACACCACGAGCGCCAACAGGGCGCGGAGTTGTTCGCCTTTAAGTTTGATGCCGGCTCTGGCTCCGTACTGCGCGCCGATCGCGCTGCCGATCAGGAGCAGAAGCGCCAACAGAACATCGACCGTTTGGTTGTTGATGGATTGCAGCAGCGTGACGTTCGCCGCGACGAAAATAATCTGAAAGAGCGATGTTCCGGCAACCATGACGGTCGGCATGCCGAGCAGATAGATCATTGCCGGCACCATGATGAACCCGCCGCCCACGCCCATGATGGCGGCGAGCACACCGACGATGAAGCCGATACCGAGCGGCAGAAAGGCACTGATGTAAAGCTGCGACCGGCGAAAGCGCATTTTCCAGGGCAAGCCGTGCAGCCATATATGATGGTGTTTTTTGCTGATCTTGCGGCCGTGATTTTTCGTCAAGGCCCGAAAGCTTTCGATCATCATGAGTACGCCGATGATCGAAAGAAAGATCACATACGATACGCGAATAACAAAATCGATTTGGCCGACCCCGCGTAGGAAGGTAAAGAGCCAGACGCCGGCCGATGAACCGACGATGCCTCCGGCCAGGAGAACGCCGCCCATTTTGAAATCGACGTTTCGACGGCGCCAGTGCGCGAACACGCCGGAGATCGAGGCGGCGATGAGTTGATTGGCTTCGGTTGCAACCGCGACGGGAGAGGGGATGCCGACGAAAATCAAAAGCGGCGTCATCAGGAAACCGCCGCCAACCCCGAATAAGCCGGAAAGAAACCCGACAAGCCCACCCATCCCTAAGATCAAAAAGACGTTTACCGATACCTCGGCGATGGGAAGGTATACATCCATGAGTGGTTTGGGCGGTTAAAACGTATTGGCGGTTTTCAAAACCATGTCGGTTTTCGCGTGGAAACGCTACGGCCGCTCAGAGCGACTCGGGACTCTAAGCAAGAGAGTAAAACGTTTTTCAGCGATTAATTTTAGATACGTTATGAACACCATAACGTAAGTGGCGGCTTCATAGTGCAGTTGCGAAAGACTGTCAAGAAGCTAAGTAAGATAATTCTAATGTTGCGGCGCCGGTATTCGGACGGGCCCGCAAACAGACGGGAGGACCGCCTAGATCGGATCATGATTTATCGGAACCAAGGGGTGCTTCCGATAAATCATGATCCGATCTAGAACACCAATTCATCTTCATCCGAGCCGCTGGCGATGACGATTTCGCCGGCGTCGGCGAGGGCCTTGGCGGCGGTGACGATGGCGGCCTGGGC
>JBBDTH010000050.1:0-8715 GCA_040904505.1 Rhodospirillales bacterium
GGCCGATCCAGTCCCAATACTCTGATGGAGATATTCCTCCTCCCGGGCGCTTTACCGTCAAATTTTGAGGGCAAAACTTCTCCCCTTTTCGTATTTCTCGAGCTGCAACGAGGCTTTTGCGCGCCGCCTCGATATTCTGATGTTCCGTTCGAGTCAGAATCTTTTCCCCGTCTCCCAATGCCTGTTCCACATTCCGAATTGCTTGAACCATTTCGTGAAATTTGTTCGGTTCAATCGAGGCTGAGTGATCGGGCCCTTGAATGCGTCGATCAAGAGTTATGTGTTTTTCAATAACGCTTGCACCGCGGGCAACCGCGGCGATAGCAGCTTCTATCCCAACTGTATGATCGGAAAACCCGACCGTTAAGCGGAAGGTTTCTGCCAGCGTATTCATCGCATGAAGGTTTACTTCTTCGAACGGCACAGGATAAGCCGTCGTACAATGTAAAAGCGTTACATTGGCGGCAAGCCGGTCTCTGCCTGACGAGCTATTGAAGGCTCGCCCAAAGTTCTGCATTCCGGGCATACTGCTTTCCGGTTCCGAGTATCCGAACGCCAAGATAGAAAGTGCCATTTGTATATCGTTCAGTGTAGCCATTCCGGTTGATAGAATTACTTTGCAGCCAGATCGCGCTACTTTAAGCAACAAGGGGGCGTTGGTAAGATCACCGGATCCGATCTTAATAAGCTTTTGCCCCAAGCCTTGAATCAAAAATTCTAGACTTTCTAAATCGAACGGCGTTGCGAGAAAATTAACGTTATTATGCTTACAGCGTTCTATCAGGCGGCGATATTCAGATAAATCCAACGTCAAACGGCGCAACATGTCGAGTTGTGACTCTTCGGCGTCCGTGGTGTTTTTTTGGTAGGGGGCCTTACTGGCCAATTTGCTTGCTAGCGCTTCGGGATTGAAAATCTGAAACTTGATCGCATCCGCGCCGGCCTCCGCTGCGGCATCGATCAGCGCCAAGGCCATCTCCGGATCGCCATTGTGGTTCACGCCTACCTCGGCGATCAGATAGGCCCGCATCGCTTCGGCGTTCATCATGCCACATCTCGCAGCTGCAGATCCGTGAACGTCTTCTGCGTCAGCCCGTCGAGGGGAACAATCCGCAGCACGTCGCATATGCGGCGCGCGGTGTCCTCGCCGGCGTAGGGTGATTCGGCGCGTTGCGCAAGGACACGGAACGCGGGATCGAGGGCGCGTTCGATCGCGGCGACGATCTCCTCGGCACTCTCGCCACTATCGATGACCGACGCCGCCCTCAGTCGCCCCGCCTGACGGTCGCCGATATTGACTGTCGGGACGCCGAGCGAGGGCGCTTCGATGATCCCGCTCGACGAATTACCGATCACGGCGTCCGCGATTGCCATCAGCGAAAGGTAGCGGTGGTTGCCTAGCGAGTCGAATGCTCGCGCGCCTCTTCCTCTTTCCCGGATAAACCGCGTCACCGCGTCGCGGATCGCCGCGTTGCCCGGATCGGCATTGACGCCGGTAAAGAGGATCTCGGCATCCCGCCATTGGGCGAGCGCGTTCAGCAGATCGTCCACAGCCGCGACGGGGTTCATGCCGCCGAGCGTTTCCGGATGATAGGTCACGAGAAACAGAGGCTTGCCAAGGTTCGTGCCGAGGTTTTCCTCGATCTCCGCCCGTGTCAGTAACGTTAGGCGACGGATCGCCTCGACACCGGGCGCCCCTACCATGAAGACGCGTTCCGGAGCCTCCCCCATCTGGCGTAGGCGCGCCGCGTAGGGTTCCGCTGCCGTGAAATGCAGATGCGAGAGCTTGGTTAGGGCATGGCGCGCTTGATCGTCGAACGCGCCTTTAGTGATCTCGCCGCCGTGAATATGGGCGATGGGGATACCGAGCAGCATTGCGGCCATCGCCGCGGCAAGGGTTTCGTATCGGTCGCCCAGAAGAACGACGATATCGGGAGAGAGCGTCTCGAACGCCTCCGCCAGGCTTGCCACGGCACGGCCGGCGGAGCGGGCCGCGGCCAAACGCGAATCGTCGTCGGGTCCGATCTCGACCCGCGCATCTATGGGAATGCCGTCCGCCTCGATCTCCTCGCATGTATTGCCATATGCGGAGAGAAGGTGAGATCCGGTGACCACGAGCTGGCGGTGGAGTTCTTCCGTCTCTCCGATGTCCAGGATCAGCCATCGCAGGAGCCCGTAATCGGCGCGGCTCGTCGTCACCACGCAGATATTACGCAAGACCGGCTCCAAGATGGGGGCTGCTGGGCAGTGCGATTACACGGGCGTAGAGATCATCGGCAACCGAAAGTTCGGCTGACGGGCAGGATATGTATGGCGTCTGATGATGAATTGGCGCCCAGAGGGGGCGGGTCCCGATCCCGCATGCATTCGTCTCATCCAGTATCGTATTGCGCGCGTTCGCGGTTGACGGATCGAGTACGAGGGCGTTGAGCCAATGATTGCTATTCGCGAAGTTCGGCGGCATGAAGAGCGTCGCGCCATCCAATCCGTCGAACGACTCGTGGTAGCGCTGCGCGAGGGCGCGCTTTTCGGCAAGGTGGTCGTCGAGCTGTTCGAGTTGCGCGCAGCCGAGTGCGGCATTGATGTTGGGCAGGCGGTAATTGTACCCAACCCGGTCATGCTCGTAGCGCCAGGCATGCGAGCGTTTGGCCGTGGTCGTCAGATGGCGCGCCGCCGCAGCGAGCTCGGCATCGCTTGTCAATACGGCGCCGCCACCGCCGGTGGTAATAATCTTGTTGCCGTTGAAGCTGAGTGCCGCGAGACGGCCGAACGTGCCGACATGGCGTCCTTTGTACGTCGATCCGAGCCCTTCGGCAGCATCCTCGATCAGAATCAGCCCGAATTCTGCGCAAAGCGCGGCCAGCGCGTCGAGATCCGCCGGGTGGCCCAGCAAATGGACGCACAGAAGCACCTTGATGCGTCGGCCCGTCTTTCGGTTGACGCAGTGTCCGCCGTCCATTGCACAGGTTTCGGAGAGATGCGCCCGCAGCTTTTCGGGATCGATCGCAAGCGTTTCCGGCGCGACGTCCGCCAGATGCGGCACCGCGCCCGTATAGGCGATGGCGTTGGCGGTTGCGATGAATGTAAGCGTCGGGGCGATTACCTCGTCGCCGGTGCCGACACCGGCAAGCATCAGACAGGTGTGCAGCGCGGCAGTCCCGTTGATCATGGCGGTGGCAAAGGGAGATCCCGTCCGCTCTGAAAGCAGTGCCTCGAAGCGGTCGACGAAGGGCCCGCCGGAGGAGACCCAGCCGGTGTCAATGCACTCTCGCAGATAATCCCGCTCTTTGCCGCCGAAGCTTGGCTCGTGCAACGCCGCGGTGCCTTGGGTCACCGCGCTGATCCGATCGATGAGGTCGGCGACGAAATTGCTTTCGGCCTTTGGAACGGGACTCAGCATCAGACGAGATACCGGCTGTCGGGGCGGGCCTTCGCCACACGGCAGCGCCACCAGTCTATCGTACGGCTCAACCCGTCGCGGAGGTCGACCTCGGAACGCCAGCCGGTTGCATCCCGCAATCGTCCGGCGTCGGCCTGAAGCTCCATGACCTCACTATCGGCGGGACGCAGGCGTTGGCTCTCCTGGGCGACCGGCTTGTTGCTGCCGGTGATGTCCCGGACCAGGTCGATCATTTCTCCGATCGAGACCATCGTTCCGCTCCCCGCGTTGTACGTCTCACCGGACTCTACAGAGTCACTGGCCGCTATGGCCATGAAGGCCGAGACGGTGTCTGCGACGAAGTTGAAGTCCCGTTTGGGTGTCGAATCGCCGGTGCAAACAGTCTCGCACGATGGGTCGAGAAACTGCCGTATGACCGTTGAGATCACGGCCCGCTCGCTCTGGCGCGGCCCATAAGTATTAAACGGCCGCAGCACAACCACCGGCAGATCGAAGGACCGCGCGAATGATAGCGCCATCATGTCGGCGCCGATTTTCGATGCGGCGTAGGGAGACTGCGCCTGAAGCGGATGGGTCTCGGCGATCGGCCGGGTCTGCGCCGTGCCGTAGACTTCGCTGGTGGAAGTTTGGATGAACCGCTCGAGGCCGTTACGTCGCGTTGCTTCGAGGAGGTTGAGTGTGCCGCGGACGTTGGTTTCCACGTAACTGGCCGCCGCCTCGTAGGAGTAGGGGATAGCGATCAGCGCGGCGAGGTGAAAGACGACGTCTTGGCTCTCGCAAAGCCGCGCCATCTGTTGCGCATCGCGAATGTCACCGCGTTTCAGGCGTGTATTTTCACGGATGTCTGCGGGCAGGTCGTCGAGCCAGCCGTACGAATCGAACGAATTGTATTGCGCGAGGGCGGTCAGGTCGGCACCGCGCCGGATGAGCGCCTCGGTCAGATGCGAGCCGATAAAGCCGTCGGCGCCGGTGACGAGCGTTTTTTTGCCATTCCAATTCATACCGGTAATTTCGATTTTTCCCACGCTACCGCAGTCCGGGTGAATTGGGCTTTCCCGGACTGCTGGATCGTTATTGAACGCCGCTTCGCACACCGCTGTTCGACAGCATGCCTCGGCTATGAATGCGCTTCCGCTATCACGGAAGCCGCTATAAATTCAGGCTGCGGTCTCCACCAGCTCAGGCTTCATCCTCACTCTCACTTGCCGGCCCAAAAGATCGAGCAATATCATCACGCGTTCATCGGCAGTAGCGCCCTCGAATAACCCGATAACATCGGCAAAGGGGCCATCCAACAACCGCACGGCGTCGCCTTTCTTGAAACGAGCTTGCGGGTCGATGACGACGATGCCGTTATCGTTCTCGCGCATGCGAATGTTCTCAATGATGGGTGCCGGAACCGGCGTGGGATCACTGCCGGTACAGACCAAACGCGCCACGCCAACCGTAGAATTGATCGAACGCCATTGATGCAGGCACATGTCGATGGCAACGAACAAGTAGCGGGGAAACAGCGGCGCTTTGATAAGCTCGGTTTTCCGGGCATGCCGCCGGCGCTTCAGATACCGCGGTAGGTAAACCTCGAATCCCTGATTGCGCAAATGCCAGGCGGCTTTTTCTTCGCCTTGGACGTGGGTGTTGACTGCATACCAATTCGCCATTGTTTCCGTCCTACTCGGCCAGGCTTGGTTTCACGCGCGAAATGTGCAGGAAATACGGTGCCAGAATATTTTCGCTCGGAAATTCTCCGAGTAATTCATCAAATCGAGCTTGAGGATTGGTGAGATCGGTAATCATGGCGGCATGCGCTTGTCCGGCCGCCTTCATATCGGGAAACACCCGGACGCCGAGATACGTATCCTGATTCGATTTCGGTTCGATGATTCCGATAATCTCGACGCCGGTTTCTCCGGCACTGAGGATCGCAATTTCAGCGAGATCGCCCTTGCCATATAAAGCCACGCGGTGCCATCCCCGCCGGGAGCAGAGATCGAAAAGTTCGGCGTATTGGCTGCGGGCTTTACGGAAAAAATTGAAGGAAACGGAAAGATACTCGGCCGTGAGCCGGCTTTTTTCGACGAACCCTTGAGGTGTAAGATAATAAAGATACCGGTTGGCCGGGGCATGGGTGATTTTGATGAGCCCCTTTTTGGCGCAGCGCTTGAGATAAGCATTCGCCAACCCGAGCGCGATTCCGAGATCTTGCGCCAGTGAGCGCTGGGTTACCGAATCGTTGCTCTCGACGGCGTTCAGCACCCCAAGGGTGATTTCGGGATCCAGTTCGGGCGCCGTCGTTTTCGAGGATGAATCGCTCAAGAATCAGGCCCTTGGCTCATGTTCATGGCGCGAACGCTATCTTGTTCACGGCTTGAACGTCAAGTAAATATATTGAATCAAAAGCATTTTTCATAAAATCGGCAGTGTTGCCAACGGGCGATCATTCGGCATCTAAATATAAGAATTATTTCCTATTCAGGGGTCCTTGATCGACGTAAAATGGCCGCGGCGTGCTTTTGCAAGTAGGGCCCTTGAGCGTCGTACAACGGTGGCCATGATTCTTGGTTCGGTTTTTGTTGCTTGCCACGCCTATTTCCAGGATTAACCGCCGCTGTCGAAATTGATTTGTTATTTCTGTGAGTTTCTAAGTATTCCGTATGCTAAAGAAGCACAGGGCCCTACCGCGGCAGATTTTTTTCGTAGTAATCATTCATTATGACCACAGATCTTTTTCAGCATCGAGCAAACGTATACAGCCAAAACGGCGAGGACGGGATCCTTCGGCAATTGTTGAGCAGCCTGGATATCGAGAAGGGTTATTTCGTCGAATTCGGAGCCTGGGACGGTAAGCATTGGTCGAACACCTATCATTGCTACGAGCGGGGTTGGACAGGGTGCTACATCGAGGGAATGGAATCGCGCTTTAACGCTCTGCAGAAAAATATTCCCGACGAAAGAATATTGAAAATAAACTCGTATATCGAAGCCGACGGTCCGAATTCATTGGACGAGATTTTGCATCGTCATGGTGTGAAAACAATTGATTTATTGTCGATTGATATCGATTCCGACGATTTAACAATTTGGGAAGGGGTTAAAAAATACAGACCTTCCGTCGTCGTCATTGAATATAATTCGACCATTCCTTTCGATACGAGGTATCGAAACGCAAAAGGAAAATTACGTGGAAACTCAGCTCTGTCGATTATGGAATCGGCGGCATCGCGAGGGTATACCCTTGTCGAGGGCACGGATACAAATCTGATTTTTGTTCTCAGCGACTTGGCTTTTAAGAGCGAAATACAATGCAAATCATTGCAGGAAATCAAGGATCAAACTTTTAATTACCGTGTATTTTTCGGGCACGACGGAACGCTCATGCACGATTATAAGCTCTTAAACGATGCGGGTATTACGGAAATTTACCCTGTGCCTTTCGCCATGTCATTCGGCATACAGCCTGTGCCCCGCTGGCTCAGAAAAGTCAGGATTAGAACTAACTATTTGGGATTGGCATTTTTCTGTTTATTTGCACTCGTTCGTTGCCCCATTCAATTAATACGATTGATTGCCTTGACGGTTCGAACGTTGGCCCAAGGCAGGGGAGCGGTCGGATTTATTAAATTGATTTTGAGCAAAGACCGAATGGTAGAAACGCTTAAAAATAGCGAATGATTTGAAACGATAAATCGATGAGTCAGATTCTTAAAGATCGCCGCCCGAGCTTCGATGATCTCGTTAAAAAAATGGAGATGAACGGATATAAGTTCCTTCATTTCGAGAATTCATGCGAGGACCCTTGCCTGCCGATCGACGTGGAATGGAATTACAAGGATTTGGTTCACGTCGGGTATGTCCATTCGCATATGCATCGGCAATTTTTTTACATCGGAGAAAATATCTATACGTCGATCGATTTGCAAAAAATCTTCGGCCTGACACTGCCGCAATCATGCGTATTCTACGTAACGGAAGATAACAAGATTGTCATTCAGACAACTCTTTTCTACTTAATAGTTTTTGTGGAAATCGGCTCGAAGCAAATAGGGGAAA
The DNA here is from genome assembly GCA_040904505.1 of Rhodospirillales bacterium. Lineage (GTDB taxonomy): Bacteria > Pseudomonadota > Alphaproteobacteria > Rhodospirillales > CALINB01 > CALINB01. The sequence continues at coordinate 7,451 of JBBDTH010000050.1, forward strand.
TGCAGACGCTGACCCGCTCCCGATATGCCGTCGGTGCGCGGTCGTCGTTATTCCATTTTTTAGCACCGATCATACGGTACGGAATAAATCGAAATTGGAAGAAATTCGTTGCCGATGATAAATCGTTGCGGGTACGTAGGGGGACCTTGCGAAAAAAAGGGTTTTCATTTGTTGACGTTTCGCCGATCGATCACCGTGAAACGTTGAACGTCGCCGGTAAGGGAATTTATCCTCCCTCGGCAGTCATACATGAGGAAGTATACGAATTCGATGTTTCGGAAAACTTATCGCTAACAAGGCAAGTCGGCGAATCGGACCATCTTGGCGTGCAGATACGGTTTGAGCCCGAAACGATTCGCATTTTTCCGCGGTTATGCCCGCATCGCGGTGCATCGTTGGACATTGCCGGAGAGATCGGGCCGATGTTGGAGTGCCCCTGGCATGGACGAAAGTTTCATCCCGTAGCGACCATTAAAAATGACGGATCTCGGCAGGTTCTCGAAGGGCGGCTGCATCATTGCGTTTATGAAGGGAAGATGCTGAAAGTTCGCATCAAGAGCAGCGTCGGCATGGATGAAAAATTCGATTGGACCGAGCAATGGCATCGCAAGTAGCGGCAGCCATTATAGATAAGCGAACATTTAAGAATCCTAGAATTTTTGCAATTGAAAATTAAAGATGTTGCTATCCTGCCAAGGCGCAAGACGATCGTAGATCGCTATCGGCGTCGTCGCAGCGATCAAAGCCGTGTAAAATGGCGTTCGGCCCGGGTTCGTGAGTCGAAAGCGTGCCTTGAAGATATTTTCGATCCCCACCGCCCACCCCGTCGGCATACGGTTTGCGTGCCAGCAGCCATAATTACTAATATACTGAAAAAGGTGAATTATTTTATGCAATCTCTTAATGTATTGATATCATTTCATTTGTAATCTCTTATTAGGCAAAATATTGGCGCCGAAACAGCATGCCCCCCAAATCCTCCAACCTCACCGAAGTCGCCCATCGCATTACCGCTAAATCCCGGTGGGATCGTCAAGGCCATCGCGGCGGAGTGCTCTGGTTCACCGGCCTGTCGGCGTCGGGTAAGACCACGCTCGCGTTCGAGCTTGAGACGCATCTGTTCGAGCGGGGGCTGCAGGCGTACGTGCTCGACGGCGACAACCTGCGGTTCGGGTTGTCGTCTGATCTGGGGTTTTTGCCGCAGGATCGCACCGAGCACATCCGCCGCGTCGGCGAAGTGGCGGCGCTGTTCGCCGATGCAGGCT
>JBBDTH010000051.1:0-8710 GCA_040904505.1 Rhodospirillales bacterium
TGGCCCTCTATCCGTAAATCCACACAGTCGCGCGCGCGCACGAACCCCACGCCTTCTTAAGCGCCCACCTCGGGTAAGTGGAGCTTGACAAGCCCTGAAGCCCTCCGCGCGATAGCGCGAGCGACCATATCGGGACGTGCGTCTCGCGCCGCCGCGCCGTATCATAGTCGATGAATATTCTCCGCGGAGAAAGCCCTTGGACGACCTTGCCGTTGCCCGTGTTCTCCATATTCTGGCCATCGTTCACTGGATCGGCGGCGTGTCGCTCGTCACGGCCGTGATCTTGCCGGCCGTCGCGCGTTTCTCCGATCCCGCCCGCCGTGTCGCCGTGTTCGAGGAAATCGAAGGACGTTTCTCCTTCCAGGCTAAAATCTCGGTCACGCTCGCGGGACTCAGCGGCTTTTACATGACCTATCGGCTGGATGCCTGGGATCGGTTCGCGGACCCGCAATTTTGGTGGATGCATGCGATGGTCCTCGTCTGGGCTATTTTTACCTTTGTTCTTTTCGTGGCCGAGCCGCTCGTTCTCCACGATTGGTTTCGCCGCCGCGTCGCGCGCGACCCGGATCAAACCTTTGATTTGATAAGGCGCGCGCATTGGGTGCTGTTGACCCTGAGCATCGTGACGATCACGGGGGCCGCTCTCGGCGCGTACATCCTCTAGGGCCTCCTGGCGCTGCTCGACGCGGCCGCATCGCCGGCGGCGTCCGGAAAAACGGCCTGACGCGGCCCACCGATACGGGGTGTTCGCTCAATAAATTATAAATCGTCTTAAAACCGTTCCCTCGGCCTATCGGCGTGCTAAACTCATTTTCCGTTCAGCCATGCCGATCCTTCAAGAATGCCTCCATACAAGCCCATAGACTTCGACGCGTTCTGGAACGCCGTGCGCGACCAGGCCGACGGTATTCCGTTGCTGCCGGAGGTCGTTGCCGATCCGGTGCGAACGACACCCGATGTATCGGTGTTTCGAGCGTACTTCACCAGCCTGGACCATATTCGCATCGCCGGCTGGTATTGCCGCCCGGCCGAGTTCTCCGGAACCCTGCCGGCGCTGCTGACCTTGCCGGGCTATCAAGCCGAACCGGGGATTCCCGTCGATTGGGCGCGGCGCGGCTATGCTGTCGTGTCGGTCGGCATGCGCGGAAAATTACGCAGCAACAGCCGGTTCAACCCGGGCATTCCGAACTTGCTCACGCATAACATCGTGGACCGGCATACCTATGCCTATCGCGGGATCTATGCCGATGCCTGGCGCGGCATCGATTTTTTGTTGTCGCGTCCGGAAATCGATCCGGCGCGGATCGGGATGGTCGGCAGCAGCCAAGCCGGCGGTCTGACGATCGTCACCGCCGCGCTCCGGCCCGAAATCAAGGCCGCTTCGGCGGGCTCGCCGTTTCTGTGCGATGTCGAAAACGCCATACGCTTGACGGACACATATCCCTATCAGGAGATCAACGACTACTTGGCCGCCTTTCCCGACAGCCGTGACGCGGTTACGGAAACGCTCGGGTATTATGACGGCGTGAATTTTGCCGGCGACATCGCGTGCCCGGTCATCATGAACATCGGCCTGCGCGACAATATTTGCCCCCAGGAAGCGGGCCATGCGGTGTTCGACGCCGTGGGCGCTTCCGATAAAACCTTATACCCGTACCCGGATCAGGGGCACGATGCGGGCGCGCATTTGCATGGGCCGGTTGTCGCCGAATTCTTTGCCCGCCATTTGCGCAAGGAGGGTGGCGGTTGATGGATACGGCCCCGCCGGACTTCAAATCCTATTGGGACGAGACTCTGAACGATCTCGGCCGCTTCTCCCCGGCTCCGGCAGTGACGCCGATTCCGTTGCGGACGACCGGCTTCGCGACGCTCTACGGCGTTCGCCTGACCAGCCTCGGCCCGTATCGTATTTTCGGATACATCAGCGTGCCGACCGGCACGGGGCCGCACCCCGTTCTTTATTTCACGCCGCGTTATCAAAGCGTCGTCCAGCCCGTTCCGCAGGGCATCTCCAACGAACTTCGCAGGCACTTTATTGTCTTTTCCCTCGCCGCGCGGGGGCAGCGGAACGCCGATGAGCCGTTCGCCGCCGATTTTCCCGGTTGGCTGACCGAAGGCATTGCGAACCCGGCTTCCTATATTTTTCGGGGAGTCGTCGCCGATTGCGTTCGCGGCTTGGAATTTATCGCCGGCTGGGAGGGCGTCGATCCGGGCCGGATCGCCGTCGTCGGGAACGACCTTGCCTTCATGACGGCGGCGCTCGGAAACGGTGCGACCCCTGGGGCGACCCATGGCGCGACTCACGTCGCGACCGCGCCGGAACTGTTTTTCGGGCTACCGCCAAAAGGCGTTCCGTATCCGCGCGCCGAAATCAACGATCACCTGCGCCGAACGCCCGCCGATCGTGACGCCGTTCGCCGCACGCTGTCCCTCTACGATCTTCGGGCGTTCGCACCGACGGCGCCGGCGGCGCGGTTGATCCTGGCGGGGCCGGCGGGGGCGGAGCTCGACGGCAAGGCCTTGGCGCCGCTGGCCGAGTCGGAACACGCGACGCTGCGGGAATCGAAACGATCCAATTACAAGGACGGCCTGACTCTTTTGTCGTGGCTGGCGGAGCGGTTCGACATGCCGGACCCGCAAGCGCTGTTGCCGCGCGCCTGGCGATAACCGGGCTTTCCAAAGGGGAGGCCTGCCGTGGAGCACCCCATTCCCCCAAAACATGCCTAAATTGCGCGATTTCAGGCTGTTAGGACGAATTCGGTTGCTATTGCCGGTGGGATGTGAGACTTAAGCGCACCATTCACCGCGTGTAGATGATGAGAAAAATTATCAGCGGTGTTGATGACTGGGCAATAATCCGTATCGATCGTTGCTTGTGTAAGTCGTGCCTCCGGGCACTTAAACCAGGCAGCTGATCTACGCTGGCTCCCTCCGAGAAAACAAAATGTCGCGCGATTCCGGCCTTTGTCGCCGGTCGGCGGCGCATAATGAAAGTTATCCCTTGAAACAATTCAAAGACCTCGGCCTCGCCGAGCCCATCCTGAAAGCCGTAACGGCCGAAGGCTATACCACCCCGACTCCCATTCAGTCCGAAGTCATTCCGGCCATGCTGAACGGCCGGGACATCGTCGGCATCGCCCAAACCGGCACCGGCAAAACGGCGGCCTTCGTGCTGCCGCTCCTGCACCGGATCATCAACCGCGCCGCCCGGCCCGGTCCCAAATGCTGCAACGTCTTGATCCTGGCGCCGACCCGCGAGCTCGCCGCGCAGATCGCCGAGAGCATCGCCACCTACGGGCGCTTCATCCGTCATTCGGCCGCCGTGGTCGTCGGCGGCGTCAAGCCGGGTCCGCAAATCCGCGCGGTCGCGCGCGGCATCGACGTGATCGTCGCCACGCCCGGCCGGCTGATGGATCATATGTCCACCGGTGCCGTGCGCCTCGATAGTGCCACCACCGTGATTCTGGACGAAGCCGATCAAATGCTGGACCTCGGGTTCATGCCGGCCATCCGCCGAATCATGACCAAATTGCCGCGCGAGCGCCAAACGCTTCTGCTGTCGGCGACCATGCCGAAGCAGATCCGCGCGCTCGCCGACGATTTCCTGAACGACCCGCTGGAAATCGCCGTGACGCCGACGGCGCGCCCGATCGAACTCATCGATCAGAGCGTTATCCTGGTCGACGGCGGCGCCAAGCGCGGCGTGCTGGTCGATCTTCTGAAAGGCGCCGATGTCGAACGGTCCATTGTTTTCACCCGCACTAAGCACGGCGCCGACAAGGTGACGATGCATCTGCAGAAGGCCGGGCTTTCCGCCGCGGCCATCCACGGCAATAAAAGCCAGGGGCAACGGGTGCGCACCTTGGCCGACTTCAAGGCGAGCCGGGTGAATATCCTCGTCGCGACCGATATCGCCGCGCGCGGGATCGACGTCGACGACGTATCCCATGTCGTGAACTACGAACTGCCGAACGTGCCGGAAGTCTACGTGCATCGCATCGGCCGGACGGCGCGGGCCGGAAAAAGCGGCATCGCGATTTCGCTGTGCGACGGTACCGAGCGCGGGCACCTGCGCGATATAGAGCGGCTGATCGGCCGCCGGTTGGATGCGAAAAAGGCCGCGTATCAAGCCGGATCGCCCGTGCTTCAGACCGTCGCGGCGGTCTCCGACGCGGACGGCGAGCGGGCAACGGCCCAGCCGGGACGGCCGCGTCAGGGCCAAGGCTACGGCCCTAAAAATCGCGGCAAATCCGGCGCGGGCAAGCCGGGCGGGTTCCGCCATGGCTACGGTCCCAAAAACCACGGGAAACCGGGCGCCAAGCCGGGTCGCTCCCGTCATGCTCATGCCAAGGGCCGCGGCAAAGCCGCCGCCGCCTGATCGCCGCTTCACGATCATAACGCCATAAATACGGGCCGGTTTCCGATTTCGGGAACTGGCCCGTTTTCTGCATGCCTTCTTCCTCGATAGCAACGAAAGGAGGCGTGATGTCCTACGATGATACCGTAAGTAGTGTCGCCCAAGCTTTTTTCGCGGCGGCCTCGGGCCAGACCGGTAAGGGCAATTCCGGCAGCATGCTGGAGGCGGCCAAGGTCGGACGGACCGACCAGAGCGGCGGCGAAGCGCCGGAGGAAACCGAAGCGGCGCGTAACATGACGCTCGTCAAGGAGAAGGGATTCCGGGCCTTTATCGAAGACATGCAGGCCCGCAAGCTCGCGGAGTTGCGCGAAAAAACCCTGCAATCCCTGGGGCTTAGCGAGGAAGATCTCGAGGAGATGGATGCCGATCAACGCGCCGCGATCGAACAGATGATCGCCGATAAAATTCGCGAGCGCTTGGCGGCCCGAACCGAGATTGAAACCAAGGCCGACGGCGGCGCCGATGCTTCCGATGAAGTGACTGCCCAAGCCCTGGCGGCCCGTGCCGGATTCGGCGCCGGGTTTGCCGTCCTGCAGGCGCTCGAAAACGCCGACGCGGCGGGCCGGGTGCCGGGCGTCAAAGACGAGGCCTAATCGTCGCGAGACCCGGCAATATTTGCCGGGACCGGGCAGAAATAACTGGTCTTTACGCTTTCGCTTCGCGCGCCAGGAGTTTCCGTTTGCGGTCGATCCCCCAGCGATAGCCGGAAAGCCCGCCATCGCGGCGCACCACGCGATGGCAAGGAATGGCGATTGCCAGCCGGTTGGCGGCGCACGCTGCGGCGACTGCACGCGCGGCGGCGGGCGCGCCGATGGTCTCCGCGATGTCCCGATAGCTTTTCGTTTGCCCGACGGGGATGTCGCAGAGAGCCTTCCACACCTTATGCTGAAACGCCGTTCCCCGAATATCGAGCGGCAGATCGGCGGAAGCGCGCGGGTTCTCGATCAGGCCGACGACCCGCGCCACCGTATCTTCAAAATCCGCGTCGCCGCCGATCAGAGTGGCGTTGCGGAATCGATCCTCGAGGTCGCGGAGGAGGTCTTCCGGATCGTCGCCTAAGGAAATTCCGCAGATGCCTTTCGTGCTGGAGGCGACGAGGATCGTGCCGAGGGAGCATTCGCCGAGCGCGAATTTGATATCGAGTTCCGCGCCGCCGTTCTTGTACTCCGACGGCGTCATCCCGAGAATTTTACCGGCTTGTTCGTAGAATCTACCCGCGGAAGTGTACCCGGCGTCGTAGATCGCCTCCGTGATGGAAGGCGCATGGTTCAAGCGGCGGCGAATTTTATCGGATCGCGTGGCGACGGCGTACTCTTTCGGCGATACGCCGGCGACGGCTTTGAATACCTTTTGAAAATGATGCGGACTGAGGCCGGCAGGACCGGCCAAGTCGGCGAGCGACACGTTTTCACCTTCCGCGTTCTCGATGGCGTTTTCTATTCTTCGGCAAGCATCCGCGATCACATCGGCGCGGGCATCGTAGCCCATCCGGGGATCGGGTTTGCACCGCTTGCAGGGCCGGTAGCCGTTCGCCGTCGCCTCGTCGTAGCCGGCGTAGAAAACGACGTTGCGCCGCAACGGACGGCGGGCCGGGCAGGAGGGCTTGCAGAAAATCCCGGTCGTCTTCACGGCAAACACGAACACGGCATCGTAAGCGCCGTCGCGCTCGGACACCGCCTGCCATGCATCGTTTTCTTCCGGCTTGTTTCTCATCGTCTATGCCCTAGCACCGTTTTAAACACGCCTATCGTAGCATCCCGATATGCCGGCCGACACTCCGGAACATGCGCTCGAATTCGGGTTTGTTGTTTTTTTTCGGGCGCGGCGGCGGCCCGTGCGCTCTTTCCGCCCGCCGATTTGATTTTCTCGTGCCGCTTCTTATATTAACGAAGCGGTTTTTATTCCCGATTATTCTGAACAGGACGGTGGCGGTTTGTTATGATCGTCGCACGTGAAATATTATTACTAAAAGGATGACCATTGCGACGCAAACTTATCGTGCGCCAGGCAACGCTTCAGGATGTCGCCGAGATTTCGGCGCTCAGCAAGCGGATTTACTCCCCCGATCCGTGGCATACGGAAGCGATGATCCGGGGACAGATCAACAATTTTCCGGAAGGTCAGTTCGTCTCCGAAATGGACGGCCGGATCGTCGGACACTGCGCGACGTTCATCGTCGACGGCAAAACCGCCCTGAAGCCGCACAGTTGGGATGAAATCACCGGCAACGGGTTCGCTTCCCGCCACGATCCGAAAGGCGATTATCTCTACGGCATGGAAGTCAGCATCGATCCGGATCAACGCCGGCTTCGGATCGGCCAGCGGCTGTACGACGCTCGCCGCAAGTTGTGCGAAAGGCTCGAGCTCAAGGGGATTGTGTTCGGCGGGCGGATGCCCGGATATGCCCGCCGGCGCCACCAGTATCCCGATCCGAAGGACTATCTGGAGGCGGCCGAGAACCGGAAGGTGCGCGATCCGGCCGTGCGATTCCATCTGTCCAACGATTTCGAGCCGATCGGCATTATCCGGGCTTACGATCCCGACGATTACGACTCGCTCGGGTATGCCGCCCACATGCTGTGGAAGAATCCGCAGTATTCCGAATCGGCGATCAATTTCGAGGAACGGGAGGTTCTGGCGTCGACCGATACCGTGCGCGTCGCGACCGTTCAGCTGCAGATGCGCGTTCTGGAAAGCCGCGAGGCGTTCGAGCGCCAGATCGAATATTTCGTCGATGTCGCGTCCGATTACCGGAGCGACTTCGTCATGTTCCCGGAGCTGTTCACCCTCGAGTTGCTTTCGCTCGAGAAGAAACCGCTGCCGCCCGATCAAGGGGTCATTCACGTTGCCGATGAATATACCGAATGGTTCGAGACCTTCATGCAAGGCCTGGCGATGCGTTATAATATCAATATCATCGGCGGCTCGCACCCGACCCGCGACGCCAACGGCGATATCAAGAACACGGCGTTTGTGTTTTTGCGCGATGGCGCCGTGCATCGGCAGGAAAAACTGCATCCGACGCCGGATGAAACCTATTGGTGGAACATCAAGGGCGGCGACAGCCTCAGCGCCATCAGCACCGATTGCGGCCTGATCGGTGTCTTGATCTGTTACGATGCCGAGTTTCCGGAACTGGCGCGCCATTTGGCGGATCAGGGCGCGATGCTGTTGTTCGTGCCGTTTTGCACCGACGAGCGGCGGGGCTATCTGCGGGTACGGTATTGCAGCCAGGCGCGCGCCATCGAGAATCAATGTTACGTGATTTTATCCGGCGTCGTCGGCAACCTGCCGAACGTGGAAAACATGGACATTCACTACGCCGAGAGTTGCATTCTAACGCCGTCCGATCTGGCGTTCTCGCGCGACGGGGTGGCGGCGGACACCGCGGCCAATACGGAAATGATCGCGTTCGCCGATCTCAGGCTGTCCGATCTGCGGATCGCGCGCTCGAGCGGCACGGTGCAGAACCTGCGTGACCGGCGCTTCGACCTGTATCGCGTCGTCTGGAACAAACGCTAGCTCTGATCGGGAAATCCTCTCTGCCTTGACGGAAATTGCTTGATTTCCGTCAAGGCGGTATTGCGAATTACTCTTATTTTATCCATATAATACGTTATCCGAGAGAAAGGAGACCGACCATGGCGCCCAAAAAGGCCAAAGCCGCCAAAAACGCTCCGGCCAAAATCGATATCGGCATACAGGACAAGGACCGCAAGGCGATCGCCGACGGCCTGTCGCACCTGCTGGCCGATACCTACACACTCTATCTCAAGACCCATAATTACCATTGGAACGTCACCGGCCCGCTGTTCAATACGCTGCATTTGATGTTCGAAACGCAATACAACGAACTGGCGCTGGCGGTGGACCAGATCGCGGAACGCATCCGCGCGCTCGGGTATCCGGCGCCCGGCAGTTATGCGCAATACGCCAAGCTGTCCGTCATCAAGGAAAGCGAGCGGGTACCGTCGGCCGAAGACATGATCGCCGATCTCGTCAAGGGCCAGGAAGCCGTGGTCAAAACCGCGCGCAAGGTCTTTCCCGCGGCGGAGAAATCGAACGATGAGCCGACGGCGGATCTGCTGACCCAGCGCATGCAGATTCACGAAAAGACGGCTTGGATGCTGCGCTCGATGCTGGAGTAAATTATCGGCAAGGCGGCGGCCCCGGAGATCGCGGACGCGGCCGTCTCGGAAGAGTCGCGGTTAAGGGCTAGCTGTCGCCGTCTTTTTCGTGCATGTGTTCCTGAATGTAATTTTGAATCCCGACCTTATCGATCAGGCCGATTTG
>JBBDTH010000052.1:0-8655 GCA_040904505.1 Rhodospirillales bacterium
GTTTGCCTCTTTATCCTTCGAGACGCCCTTTCGCCTCAAACGCATGCGTTTGAAGGGCTCCTCAGGATGAGGCAAACGAAGACACGACCCGCTTTTGCATCCGACACATCACGTCCGATTATCGGGCTTTATCCGAACGACGGCAATCCGGACACGTCCACCGGCACGTTTGCCTGGATCTGCTCTTAGACGCCGAAGTATATATTGCGATGCACAATAAATATTGCGATACAGCAATACATTTCGCATGAAATTCCTTAAGCTGGCGGCATGGCAATCCCGTGCACTGCCGCAAAAGAAAATCTTCACGAATTCACGATGAGAAGTTAATAGACTGTTTTAATTGATAAATTATCATCACGACCGAAGCAGGCGGGCCTTTCGCCGACGCCGGAACGGTGTTGGTTTATGAAAATATCATAATTTTGCATCGCACAATAAAAAAATAAAATACTGCTATGTTTCTTCGCAACAATCCCCTACATTCTGAGATGCGAATACATCTCGATTCGTGGTCTCAGGCCAATTTAAAGGCTTGCACGTTCTTTTCGTTTTAGGTGCGCTGCATCGTACCGCCGGTTTCCGACCGGGTTCGCCTTAGTTGATTTTAGCCTTGTTGATTTTGAGAGATGGGTTGTGACAATGAAATTCGAGACGATTGAAAAAAACGCCCGGCATGCGAGCATGCTTTTAAAGGCCATGAGTAATCCTCACCGGTTGCTGATCCTATGCCAGCTTACCAGTGGCGAAAAATGCGTCGGCGAGCTGGAAAGCATCGTCGGTCTTAGCCAATCGGCGCTTTCCCAGCATTTAGCCCGTCTGCGCCGCGACAATCTCGTTAAAACCCGGCGTATGGCTCAAACCATTTACTATTCTCTCGCCGCGGATGACGTCGAAATCCTGATCGACGCCCTGCACGGTTTGTATCAACAATCCCATTCCGCCGTAGCGTCCGCCTATAAAAAAGCGGGCAAATCGCGCGAAGCCGTCCCGGCCGTCTAATCCAAACACCCCCGTTAACGACGCCCGGTGTGCATAGTTCGGCACCCGGCGCGGGCCGACGCTTGCCTCGGTTTCGCGTGTAAAAAGAAATTGCAATTAATAATCATTATTATTAATCTACGGGCCTCAACCCGACAGCACTCCGTTAGAGGCCGCCCGTCCGATGACCACCCTGACATCCTCCGCTTGGCGCTACCGTGTCCTGTACCTCGCCGACCTCGCTCTTCCGGAGCAGGTGTTGCTTTATATCCTGCGCAAACGCATCGAAACCTGTAGCGCCGTCACACACGTCCGGACTATCGCCGACCTCCATGAAGTCTATCTCGGAATCTTCGGGATCGCCCATATCGAAAGCGCCCTTGCCGCCGTCGAGGGTTTTATCTCGACGCTCCACAATCACACCCGCCGCGCCTTGCGGTTTCATCGAACCAAGTGCAATCCGGTCAGCATGGACGAATGGCGCCTTCTGTCGTTGATTGCCGCGCATCAGGCGGAACACGACGAATACGCCGCGGCGATCACCCGTTGGCTTGTCCCCGTTTCATATGCCGGTGAATTATCCCGTCATGCCGCCGCGATCGCCAGAACGATGGAACGGAAAAATCTATTCCTGCCGTTGCGTTTCGGCTTTGCGACACCGGCCGACATCCCAACCGAGCGCGAGTACGCCTACCCCGCGCCGCAATCCATTCAATAACGTCCCGGCGATTTAAGAACGTCCCGGCCGGACGACCAAGAAAAAGCGCGGCCCCACATCGCCGCGGGACCGCGCTTCGGTAACGACTTCTTAAAGCCGGACGTACGAGCGTCGGCCGTTCTTCCGGGGCTCCTGCACGAAAGACGGCAGCAATCGGAACCCGGGGTCGAATTCGTTGTAATTGCAGGTCAACTCTTCGCCGGCGGCGATATCCCGGCGCGCGAATCCTTCCGTCATGCCGGAAAGATCGGTATTCGGGTTTTCGCCGTCGTGATTCATGAACCGGCCGTTATCGAACTCCAGGATCAGCGTTTCCGGGTCGTCCGGCATCGGATAGGTATAGCGTTCAAGATAGAGCCGCAGGTACTCGGGTGCGTCCGATAAGGACGATCTCGGAACCAAACGGTCGAAAGTCGTATCCAAGCGCCAGATCAGAGTCCCCGCGGCGATACGCCTAGCCGCGAACACGCCGACCCCTTCAATCACGCTCGGCGCGATATAGGTATCGACAAGCATCATGTGATGAAGCTCCAAACAAATCCCGCCGCGGCGGGGCCAAGGAAGCCGGCGTACCCCGCGCGGTCGCCCCCGTGACGATGAAATCATTGTCCCGATTCGCGAAAACCGACAAGATGAAAAATGTAGGGGTTGGATTTTTTGAGCCCGCCCCCTTCTGCCGGGGAGGTCGGCTTGCTACTCTCGGAAACCGGATCGACAGGGCAAGGATAGCGGATGCTATGAAAGACAAGGGATACCTGCAATCGTTGTTGGCCTACAACGCCTGGGCTTACGGAGAACTGTATAGCGTCGTGCGCGCCATGCCCGCCGAGGAAGTCGTCAAGGAACGCCCGACCCCGCTCAAGTCCATCCTGGTCAGCCTCAATCACCTGGTGGTGGTCGATCGGATCTGGCTTGCCCACATGGAGGGAAAAAAGCACGGTTTCGACGAATTGAGAACGGTCCTGCACGAGGATCTCGACGATCTCTGGCGGGCGCGGCGGGACACGGACGAAACGCTCCAGGCCTACGCCTCGGGACTCGATGACGCCGCCCTCGAAGAAACGGTCAAGTACGCGCTGATCAGCGGCAACACGGGCAGCCTGTCGCGCGCCATGATCCTCACCCACATCGTCACCCACGGCAATTATCATCGCGGCTGGATCGTCGACATGCTCGGCCAGGCGGGCGTCCAGCAACCCCAGATGGACATTCCCGTTTACGAACGCAAAACCCGGGAGGCGCGGACGGTTCCCCTGCCCTGACCGTCGTCCGGTCGAGGCAACAGCGAACAGGAAATCGAATGGACAAGAAAATCGCCGTCTTGGGCGCGGGCGCCATCGGCAGCTGCGTCGGCGCCGATCTTACGGCGGCGGGCCTCGACGTCACCATCGTCGATCAATGGCCGGAACACGTCGAGGCGATGAAGGCGAACGGCCTGCGCGTTCGATTTCCCGACGAGGATCTCGACGTTCCGGTGGCGGCCTGGCATCCGTGCGAACTCGCCCAGCACGTGCCCGCCTTCGATGTCGTGTTCCTGACCGTCAAATCCTACGACACGCGTTGGCACGCCGAATTGATCGAGCCGTACCTGAAAGATGACGGGGTCTTCGTTGGACTGCAGAACGGCATGACCAACGACGACATCGCCGGGATCGTCGGGCGCGAGCGCACCCTCGGCGCCGTGGTCGAGCTCTCGGGCGAGATTTTCACCCCCGGACTCGTTCAACGCGACACCACCCGGCCCGGCACCTGGTTCGGACTCGGCGAACTGGACGGCACGATCACGCCGCGCCTCGAAACGGTCAAGACGATCATGGAAAACGTCGCCGCCGTGACCCTGACCGAAAACGTCGAGGGCGCCAAATGGACCAAGCTCGTCGCCAACACCATGGTCATGGGGCTTGTCGGGCTGTTGGGCCTCAAAACCTGGGAGGCGGCCAATCTGCCCGGCATGACCGACCTCGCGGTGCGGGCGGGGCGCGAATCCGTCGCCGTCGGCCGGGCCCTGGGCTACGCGCTGGAGCCCGTATTCGGCATGAGTGCCGACGAATTCTCCGGCGCGACCGATGAGGTTTTGATCCGCGCCATGCGGACCCTGCTCGACCATATCGGCAAGAACGCAACCACGGCGGCGATTCACGATCACATCAAGGGCCGCAAAAGCGAGATGTCCCACATTACCGGCCTAGTCGCCCGCAAGGGCGCCGAGCTCGGCATCCCGACCCCGGTGAATACCGCCAGCACGGAACTCGACCGGCGGATCAACGAAGGCGAACTGCCGATGGACCCGGCCAACTTCGGGCTGCTGAAAGCGATGGTCGATTCGCGGCCGAACCGGGTGTGAGACGCATTGACGCCGGCGCCGTCCTCCCCGATAACAGGTGCCGACAAACCGATAAAAATCCGCAAAGCGAGGGAGGGCTCGATGACCGCCACGACCAGCAACGCCCGGCGCGTGTTTTGGTTCGACGACAACAAAAAACCCAACGTCGCAGATTTCCTGAGCAAGCAGCCGGAAATCGCCATGCACGTGCTCGCCTTCGACGCGCCTGAAGATGAGGTCTGGCCGATCGTCGAAACCAGCCACGTCTATTGCATCACCAGCACCCGCGACGAAATTCCCGACCGCTATAAAGCCACCGCGGAACTGCTCGCGCGCTGCCCCGACCTCTTGTTGGTGTCGGCGTCGGGCGCGGGCTACGACCCGGTCGACGTTGCCGCCTGCACCGAGGCCGGCGTTCTGGTGGTGAATCAGGCGGGCGCGAACGCGCAGGCGGTCGCCGAGCACGCAGTCGGCATGATGCTCGCGCTGACCAAGAAGATGTTCGAGACCGACCGTTCCCTGCACAAGGAGCGCGGCGTCTTCCGGGAAGTCTTCAAGGGCTGGAACGCGCAAGGCAAAACCGTCGGCGTGATCGGGCTTGGCAATACCGGGCGCCGGACCGCGCGCATCTGCATACACGGCCTCGACATGAAGGTGCTCGCCTACGACCCCTATCTATCGCCCGGGGATTTCGAGGACCGCGGCGCGACGCCGGTTTCGCTGGACGAACTGCTCGCGCAATCGGATTTCATCAGCGTCCACTGCCCGTTCAACGCCGAAACCAAGGATATGATCGATGCCCGCGCATTGGCGCTGATGAAACCCGGCGCGTTTTTGATCAACTGCGCGCGCGGCGGCATCGTGAACGAGCAAGACCTCGCCGCGGCGTTGGAAAATAAAACCATTGCCGGCGCCGGGATCGACGTCTGGGTGACCGAACCGCCGCCGCTCGATCATCCGTTACTCGCCTTCGACAACCTGATTGCGACCTATCACACCGCGGGCGTCACGGTCGATTCGCGCAACAACATGGCAAGCTGGAACGCCGAGCAGGTCGTGCAGGCCCTGCGCGGCGAACGTCCGCCCCGGATGATCAACCCCGAAGTCTGGGATACATACGCCGAACGCTTCGAGCGCATTTTCGGCCGAAAGGTCGAGGGGAAATAAGCCCGGCCGAACGTTCGGTCACGCTCAGTAAAGCTCGTTCGGTAGGCGGTGTTTGTATTTTTCGTTATATTCCGCCGCGTAGTCCGCATCGCCGCCGTCGCGGTGGGCAACGAAATCGCCGTGGGTCGGCGTGCCCTCGAGCGGGCCGGCGGCGGCGGCTTGCCATACCTTCGAGCGCACGAACGCTTTCGGGCAGTGATTGAACGCTTCCTCGACCGTGACCACCAGGACCGAGCGCGGCAGCTTGCCGTTAACCTCGAACCGCGCCAGCAGATCGGGATCGACGCTGATTTCGGCGTGTCCGTTGACCCGATACGTGATGTTCGCGCCCGGCACCATGAAGATGATGCCGACCTTGGGATTGGCGAGAATATTCTTCATGCCGTCGAGCCGGTTGTTGCCCGGCCTGTCCGGGATCAGCAGCGTCCGGTCATCGAGCACCTGCACGAACCCCGGCGCATCGCCCTTGGGCGAGCAATCGACGCCGTCCGGCCCCGCCGTCGCCATCATGATCAGCGGCGACGCGGCGATCAGCGCGCGCCCCGGCGGCGTAATGCAATCCGTTTGTTTCAAAAGCGTCGGCGGCGTCGGTTTCTTGTAAAGCTCGCTTAATTCCTCGAGCGAACCGATGACGTACCGCCGTTTATCCTGAACACCGTCCATATCGCACCTTGCCGTAAAATTCGCCCGTATGGGCACCATCGTTTCCGAGTGTACTGCCTTTCGGCGCGTTTGTCTGCCTTACCGTTCCCGACGCTGATCGCTTACGCCGCACGCCGCAGGCGTTGCGGTTTCATATAGGTCAATGAGCGCCACGCCCATTCGAGGGGGCCGAACGCAAATCGCGACAGCCACCAATAACTGAAGCCGATCTGCGCGCCCCAAACAACGGCCATGACGCCATGAACCTGAAAGCGTTCCAACTGGCCGAACAACCCGAGGCCCACGCCCGAGAAAATCAGGTTCGCGATCACCGTTTGGCCGATGTAGTTGGTCAGCGCCATCCGCCCGACTTCCGTCAAGCGGCGCATCAGCCAGCCGAGCGCGCCGCTGTGCCAGATCGTGAAGAACAATCCGATATGCCCGAGCGTGAGCGCGATCCGCGCGGTTTCGTCGGGCACGAACGAAATCCAGTCGTCCGACTCGAAACCGGAATGCCACTGAACCCAGACCTCCCGGGTTTTGATCGGAAGGCCGATCCCATAGCCCGCCGCCATCAACCCGGCGTAGAACCGCCGGCTGCGCGCTCCCGTCAAGACGCGCCACTTCAGGAGCGCCATACCGAGCAACATCATCGTCCATACGTCGGCGAGCCAGAAAATCGCGTCCCCGCTTTGCAGGAATTCGTTGACGGCGTCGGCGTTCTGTTCGAACAAGACGCGGACCGGGCTCCGGCGCGCTTCGACCTCCTCCGCCAGCAGGTCGTAGGCCGGCCAGGTTTCGCCCTGAATTTTTCTCCATTCCTTGATCGCGAGTCTGCCGGTCGAATCCAACGTCTTGCCGACGGCGGCGCGGGCGCTTGCGTCGGCCGCGTCGTGCTTCAACTCGGCCTGGGTATATCCCTCGATGCCCGACAGCACGGTGACGCCGATCAGGATGACCGCGCTGACGGACGTCAACGTCCGCGGCGAAAGCTTGCGAACGGGAAACAGGAACAATCCGGCGATGCCGTAAACCAGCAGGATATCGTCCGGCATCAACAGCACGTACAGGTGAACCAAGCCGAACAGGATCAACCAAGCCGTACGCCGGTAGTACAGAACGCCCGCGCGGGGGTCGGCGGCCTCTTCCGCATGCACGATGAACAGCACCATGCTCGCCCCGAACATCACCGAAAACAGCCCGCGCATGGTACCTTCGACGAAAATCGCGCCGAACGTCCACAAGCCGTAATTCAGGAGACCCTCGCCGCCGACCGCGACCGGATTGACGGTCGCCGCCTCGGGCAAGGCGAACAGGATAATGTTGATCCAGAAGATCCCGAGCACAGCAACGCCGCGTAAGGCATCCAAAGCGACAATGCGGTTCGAAATTACCCTAACTCCGGATCATGGGACGGCTACGGCCGCAATTATACCAAGGTATTGTTTCGCACAAGCGCCGAATGTCGGCGGACATGTTGCGCTCGGGTCCGGAATGGTGTCTCATATCGGATAAAGGAATGCGGCGGCGGCACGCCGGATCGGCCAAAGCCGCGAAAACCAAGGCCGGACCTAAAGGGAGGACCACATGGCCAAGACATTCGACCGTACCGCCGAGGACTTCGGCAACATCATCAACCTCGAGCACATCAACGTCACCTCGCCCGACCAGCGCCTGGCGACCCTGTTCTACATCACCGGCATGGGATTTACCCGCGATCCCTACCTCGTCACCGGGGTGGTCAACATGTGGGTCAACATCGGGCGCAGCCAGGTTCACCTGCCGGTCGGCGATCCGCAAGTCCTGCGCGGCCATACCGGCCTCGTGGTGCCCGACCTCAAGGCTCAGGCCGACAGCCTCGAGGCCGTGCGCGGCGACTTGAAAGGCACCAAATTCGATTTCAACCGGGGCAACGACCGCCTCGACGTCATCTGTCCGTGGGGCAACGAATACCGCTGTTACGAACCCGACACCGACCGCTTCGGTCCGATCTGCCTCGGCATGCCCTACGTGCAATTCGACGTTCCCCTCGGCACGGCGGACGGCATCGCGCGCTTCTACCGGGAAATCTTCGACGCCGTGACCGCGGTCGAGGACAGCGACGGCGCCAAGACCGCCCGTATCTCGGTCGGCTATCATCAATACGTGCTGTTCCGCGAAACCGGCGATCCGATACCCGCTTACGACGGCCATCATTTCGAACTTTATCTCGTCAACTTCTCGGAACCGCACGAGCGGCTCAAGGAACGCGGCCTGATCACCCAGGAAAGCAACCAGTATCAATACCGCTTCCTCGATATCATCGACCTCGACAGCGGCAAAAAACTGTACGAAGTCGAACACGAAATCCGTTCGATGAGCCATCCGCTGTTCGGACGGCCGTTCGTGAACCGCAATCCCGCCCAAACCAACCGAACCTACGTGCCCGGATGCGACGACCGGACCTGGGCCACCCCGTACGCGATGTAAGGACGGAAACCCGGTTATGGCAGACGCGCACCGTACGGACGCGGCCGAATACCTTGCGCGAGTCGCGCGCGTGGCCCCCGTCATCGATGACGCCGCGAAAAAGATCGAGAACGACCGGCGCCTGCCGCCCGAACTGCTCAGCGCACTTCATCAAGAGAAACTGTTTCGCCTGCTGCTGCCGAAACCGTATGGCGGCGAGGAAGTCGATCTTCCGACCTTTTTTCTGGTTCTCAACGCGCTCGCCGAACACGACGCCAGCACCGCGTGGTGCATTTGCCAAATCAACGGCTGCGCGACCTCGGCGGCGTTCGTCGATGCCGACGTGGCGCAAGCCGTTTGGGGCGACGATCCGCGC
>JBBDTH010000053.1:0-8636 GCA_040904505.1 Rhodospirillales bacterium
GTCGACGGCCTGGTCGAGAACCGGATGAATCAGTAGGGACTTCTCAAAAATCGATACAGCGGCCCTTGCGCTCCCAGTCCCCGAACCGGGTCGGCTCGGGGCCCTTGGGCCCGCCGATCTCCTTGGGCTTCTCTTTTGCGGAACCATCGGCGGGCGCGGAACCGTCGACAGGCGGGACGGCGACTTGCGCGCTTTTCCCGGACGAAGGCTCGGAGGCTTGATCTTTTAGGGTTTCGGCGGGTTCGGGCGTGTCGTTCATAACGAAAATTTCATCCGGATCGGGCTTGCGGGGGTATCGTCCGCACACTACACAATACGGGCGCCCCTGGCCATGCCTAGCCACGCCGGAATGCGCCCTTCATTAAAGACGGGTTTAACAGCGCCATGATGAGCACCCTTCGCACCTACGTTCTGCTGGCCGGAATGACGGCCTTGTTCGTCGCCGTCGGCTACATGATCGGCGGCGAGCAGGGCATGGTGATCGCGTTCGGCATCGCCGTCGCGATGAACGCGTTCGCCTATTGGAATTCGGACAAGATGGTGCTGTCCATGTACGGCGCCAAGCAGGTCGAGCGCGCCGACGCGCCCGAATTTTACGGCCTGATCGAGGAGCTTGCCCGCAACGCGAGCCTGCCGATGCCGAAGGTCTACATCATCGAGGAGGCGCAACCGAACGCGTTCGCGACCGGGCGCAATCCCGAGAACGCCGCGGTGGCCGCGACGAGCGGCCTGCTCCAACTGATGTCGCGCGAGGAAGTCGCGGGCGTAATGGCGCACGAACTCGCGCACGTGCGCAACCGCGACACCTTGATCATGACGATCACCGCCACCATCGCCGGCGCGATCAGCATGCTCGCCAGCTTCGCGTTTTTCTTCGGCGGGCACAGCCGCAACAACCCGCTCGGCATGGTCGGCACGCTGTTGCTCGCGATCCTCGCGCCGATGGCCGCGATGCTGGTGCAGATGGCGATCTCGCGCACGCGCGAATACGAGGCCGACCGGATCGGCGCCGAAATCTGCGGCCGGCCGTTGTGGCTGGCGTCGGCCCTGGAAAAACTCGAACGGGGCGCGCGGACGATCGACAACGCGGCCGCCGAGGAGAATCCGGCGACGGCGCACATGTTCATCATCAACCCCCTGCACGCCCACTCGGTCGACAGCCTATTCTCGACCCATCCCAATACGGCCAACCGGGTACAGCGCCTGCGCGAACTCGCCGGCACGACGAACGCCCCCGGTAAGATCCCCGGTGCCGGCGCGTCCTACAGCCCGATCCGCCCCCAAACGCCCAAAGGGCCTTGGGGTTAAAAACCGGCATCGCCAAGCGCCTGACCGCCCCCGGCCTGGCCGCGCGCGCCGTGACGCTCGAGTTGCTGGCCCAGGTGCTCGATGCGCGAACGCCCCTCGACGAAGCCCTCGCGAACAACCCCGTTCTCAAAGGATTGAGCCCCGCCGACCGGGCCTTCGCCCGGCACGTGACGGCCACGACCTTGCGCCGCCTGGGACAGATCGACGCGCTGATCGACCTGTGCCTGAACAAGCCCCTGCCGAGCCGCGCGCAGGATGTGCGCTACGTGTTGCGCACCGGCGTCGCGCAGCTTTTGTTTCTGGAAACCTCGGCGCACGCCGCCGTCGACATCGCCGTCACCCTGGCCGACGTTTACGGTTTTTCGGCGCAAAAGGGATTCGTCAACGCGGTGCTGCGCCGGATCGCAAAAGAAGGCACCGCGTGGCTCGCCGTACAGGACGCCGCGCGCCTGAACACGCCGGACTGGCTCTGGCGGTCCTGGTGCGCCGCCTACGGCGAAAACACGGCGCGCGCCATTGCCCGCGCGCATCTCGCGGAACCGCCGCTCGACATCACGGTCAAGGACGATCCCGCCGCCTGGGCGGAAAAACTCGACGGGATCGTGCTCGCGAACGGCAGCGTGCGCCGTACGGCGGGCGGGCGAATCGACACGTTGCCGGGCTTTACGGACGGCGCGTGGTGGGTGCAGGACGCCGCCGCCGCGCTGCCCGCACACCTGCTCGGCATCGTGAGCGGCAAACGCGTGATCGACCTGTGCGCCGCGCCCGGCGGCAAAACAGCGCAACTGTGTCACGCCGGCGCCGAGGTGATCGCCGTCGATCGTTCGCAAACGCGCCTGAATGTGCTGCTCGGCAATCTCGAGCGCCTCGGGCTGAACGCCGCAACCGTCGCCACCGACGCGCTGACTTGGCGGCCCGATGACCCGGCGGACGCGGTGTTGCTCGACGCGCCGTGCACCGCGACCGGAACGCTCCGGCGCCATCCCGATATCGCCTGGCTTAAAAGCGCCGAAGACGTCGCGTCGCTCGCCGGCCGGCAGGCGGCATTGCTGGGCGCCGCGGCCGACATGGTCAAGCCGGGCGGCCTGCTCGTCTTCTGCACCTGCTCCTTGCAACCCGAGGAGGGCCCCGAGCGAATCGCGGCGTTCCTGGACGATCATCCGGACTTCGAGCGGGTGCCGGTCGCGCCCGCCGAGCTTTTCCGGCTCGACGGCTGGCTGACCGGCGACGGCGACCTCCGGACCCTGCCGTGTCATCTCTCGGAACAGGGCGGTCTGGACGGTTTTTTCGCGTCCCGGTTGCGGCGCACCCGTTAAAATCAAGGAAACCTTTACCGGCCCCCGGTAGAATTGTAGGTATGGTGCGGAGTTTAAGAGAATCATGGCCGAACAACCGTCATTTCACGAGGATTTCGCAGCCCGCCGGGAGATCAAGGTCGGCTCCGAACGCGCGCTCGGCATCGTCTTTGCCGTCGTTTTACTCCTGATCGGGCTTTGGCCGCTGCTCGGCGGCGCCCCGGTGCGCCCGTGGGCCCTGATCGCCGCCGGCGTTTTCCTCGCGCTCGGCCTGCTCGCGCCGAAGCTGCTGCGGCCGCTTAATAAGGCCTGGTTCCTGTTCGGCAAATTTCTGCACAAAATCGTCAATCCGATTATCATGGGGCTGGTGTTCTTCACGACGGTCACGCCGACGGCGATCATCATGCGCCTGATGGGAAAAGACCCGTTGCGGCGCAAGCTCGATCCCGAGGCGAAAAGCTATTGGATCGAACGCGATCCGCCGGGCCCCGACCCTCAAACCATGCACCGGCAGTTTTAATATTTATCTCGAGGAGTATCGATGTCGTTTCTTGCCGAGCTTTGGTCCTTTATGCGGATCCGTAAAAAATTCTGGCTGCTGCCGATCATCGTGATGATGGTGATTTTCGGCGGTCTCGTGGTATTGAGCCAAGGTTCGGCGGTGGCGCCCTTCATCTACACGATTTTTTAGAGGACCCCGGTTTGCGCGTTCTCGGCGTTTCCGCTTTTTACCACGATAGTGCCGCGGCCCTGATCGAGGACGGCCGCATCACGGCCGCCGTGCAGGAAGAACGCTTCACGCGCAAGAAACACGACGCCGGATTTCCCGAACACGCCATCGCCTATTGTTTAGAACACGCCGGCGTTTCCCTCCGCGAGGTCGACTTCGTCGCGTTTTACGACAAGCCGTTTCTGAAATTCGAGCGCCTGCTCGAAACCTATGTCGCGTTCGCGCCCCGGGGGTTCGAGTCGTTTCGCATGGCGATCCCGATCTGGCTGCGCGAGAAACTGTTTCAAAAAGATCTCCTGCGCAAGGAATTCAAGAAATACGATCCGGACTTCGACTGGCAGAACAAACTTCTGTTCAGCGAACATCACCAAAGCCACGCGGCATCCGCGTTTTTCCCCTCGCCTTTCGAAGAAGCCGTCGTCCTGACCATGGACGGCGTCGGCGAATGGGCGACGACGTCGGTCGCAGCGGGCCGCGGCAACCGTTTGGAGATGACCAAGGAAATCCATTTCCCCCATTCGCTCGGGCTTTTGTATTCGGCGTTCACCTATTACACGGGCTTTCGCGTCAATTCGGGCGAATACAAGGTCATGGGACTGGCGCCCTACGGCGAGCCGAAATACGTCGATCTGATTTTCGATCACCTAATCGACGTCAAGGAGGACGGCTCGTTCCGCCTGAACCAGGACTATTTCGATTACTGCACGGGTCTGCGCATGACCAACGGCAAGTTCGACGAACTGTTCGGCGGTCCGCCGCGCCCGCCCGAGGACTTGTTGACGCAAAAGCACATGGATCTGGCGGCCTCCGTGCAAAAGGCGGTCGAAACGGTGGTGCTGAAGCTGACGCAATCGCTTGCCCGCGAGACCGGCTCGAAGAATTTATGCCTGGCCGGCGGCGTCGCGCTCAATTGCGTGGCGAACGGAAAAGTTCTGCGCGACGGCGCGTTCGAGAACGTGTGGGTGCAACCGGCGGCCGGCGATGCCGGCGGCGCGCTCGGGGCCGCCTTGTGCGCCTATCATCTGTTCCAGGATCAGCCGCGCAAGCTCAACGGTTCCCTCGATGCCATGCACGGCTCCTATCTGGGGCCGGAATTCGGCCAGGCCGAGATCGAACGGCGGCTTACGGCCGCCGGCGCCCGGTTCACGGTAATCGGCGACGACGACGTCATCGAGTTGGCCGCCCGGGCCTTGGCCGACGAAAAGGCCGTCGGCTGGTTCCAGGGCCGCATGGAGTTCGGCCCGCGCGCGCTCGGCGGGCGCTCGATCCTCGGCGATCCGCGCTCGCCGTCGATGCAGAAGACGCTTAACCTTAAAGTCAAGTACCGCGAATCGTTCCGTCCGTTCGCGCCTTCGGTGCTGCGCGAGGATGTCGCGGACTGGTTCGAGCTCGCGACCGACAGCCCCTACATGCTGATCGTCGCGGATGTCGTGAAAAACCGGCGCCGCGCGATGACGGCGGACGAAGCGGCCCTGTTCGGCATCGATAAGCTGAACGTCGCGCGCTCGGAAATTCCGGCCGTGACCCACGTCGATTATTCGGCCCGGATACAAACCGTTCACCGCGAGACCAATTCGCGTTATCATGCCTTGTTGACGACGTTCAAGGAGATCACGGGGTGCCCGGTTCTCGTGAACACCAGCTTCAACGTGCGCGGCGAGCCGATCGTCTGCACCCCGGAAGACGCTTTCCGCTGCCTGATGGGCAGCGAAATCGACGTGCTGGTCGTCGGTAATTGTCTTCTCAAGAAGGAAGACCAGGATCCGGCCCTGAAGCTCGATTATAAAAACGCCTTTGACCTCGATTAAGCCAGGTTCGAACGCAGAATGAATTTATTCTCTTTTGCCGCGGGAACGGCCCTCAACCGATTCGTTTTCGGTTCGCGCCTTTATTGCCTGCTGCTGAACGGCAAGGCGCCGGACCGGTTGCGCGGCACGCCGCCTAATCCCTGGCCCGGCGACGCCGAAGCCGCGAAACCGTTTCTGGAACCGCCGTCGGTCCTGCCCGGGATCACGAAACCCGGCGACGACAGGCCCTGGCAGCTTTTGCCCGAGAACAATCCGAAGGTCGCGTTCTGGCACCGGTTTGCCTGGCTTGCCGATTTTCACGCGCTCGGCACCGAACCGGCCCGCACGCGATCGCAAACGCTTCTCGAGGCCTGGCTCACCGATCAAGACGATTGGCACCCCCTGTCGTGGCGTCCGGATATCTTGGGCGAGCGGTTATGCCATTGGTTCGTTCATTATGAGTTTCTAAGCGCCGGCATGATCGACACTGACCGGGCGATCTTGCTTGAATCCATGGCGCGCCAGGCCCGGCACCTGAAACGCCTCGCCGGCGGGCCGCCGCGCGATGCCCGGTTGTTGCTCGTCCTCAAGGGAACGATCTATTGCGGCGTCTGCCTGCCCGGCTTCGAGGCCCTGCTCGATAACGGCCTCGCGCGTCTCGAACGCGCCATCGACAGGCAAATCCTGCCCGACGGCGGCCATATCGGCCGCAACCCGTCCGTGATGCTCGATCTGCTGCGTCATCTGATCGACATCCGCGCCACCCTGATCGCCGGCCAGGTCGAAGTGCCGACGTTTCTGCAAAGCGGCATCGATCGCATGGGGCCGATGTTGCGCACCCTGCGCCACGTCGACGGCGGATTCGCACTGTTTCAAGGCGGCATCACCGGCGATAACGATTCGATCAACCAAGTCCTGATTCAGGCCGGCACCCGGGCCCGGGCGTTGAGCAACGCGCCGCATACCGGGTATCAGCGCCTGACCGCGGGGCGCACGGTCATCCTGGCCGATACCGGCGGCCCGCCGCCGCCGGGCTTCGATCGTTCCGCGCACGCCTCACCGCTCGGGTTCGAACTCAGCGTGGGCAAGGAACGGCTTATCGTCAATTGCGGCGCGTTCACCGGCGCCGATCCCGCCTGGCGACAGGCCCTGCGCGCGACGGCGGCCCATAGCACGCTCACCCTCAACGACACCAACGCGTTCGAAAT
The DNA here is from genome assembly GCA_040904505.1 of Rhodospirillales bacterium. Taxonomy (GTDB): domain Bacteria; phylum Pseudomonadota; class Alphaproteobacteria; order Rhodospirillales; family CALINB01; genus CALINB01. The sequence goes on from JBBDTH010000053.1 coordinate 6,329, forward strand.
CACGCCGCAAGGCCGGCGGCCCCGTAAAAATCTTCACGTCGAGGCGGCCCGCCGCGAGGCCGACGGCAACATCTGGCTCGAAGCCTCGCACGACGGCTATCGGCGCGCGTTCGGCCTTGTTCATAAGCGCCGCCTGTACCTGGCGACCGGCGGCGACGATATCCGGGGCGACGACGAACTGGCCGGAACGGCGGAGACCGGCACGTTCGCCATCCGCTTTCATCTTCACCCGGACGTGCGCGCGTCGCTCGTGCAGGACGGCTCGGCCGTTTTGATGCGCCTCAAGAGCGGCGCGGGCTGGCAGTTCCGCGCCAACGGCGGCGTGCTCGGCATCGAGCCGAGCATTTATCTCGGCGACGGCATGACGACCCGGCATACCCGCCAGATCGTGCTGACCGGCGACATCAAGAACGACGGCACCCTCGTCAAGTGGCGGCTCAACCGCGTCAAGGCGTGATCCGATCCCCTTAAATGAACCGCCGTTATCTCAATCCCGTGATGGCCCTGACGGACGAAACCCTGTATTTTGAAGCCCTTATTTTGGAAACGAGTCCCGATGCCTGATTCCGAGTCGCCGACGGCCCTGCCCGAACGCTTGCAGAAATCGTTCGAAACCCATGCCGCCAAGGTCGGCGTAATCGGGCTCGGTTACGTGGGATTGCCCCTGGTGCGCGCCTTTACCCATACGGGCTATCCCACCACCGGCTTCGATACCGATTCGAGCAAGATCGAGAAGCTCAACGCGGGCAATCCTACATCCGCTACCTGCCCGGCCGCCGACATCGCCGCCATGAATGCGACCGGCACGTTTTCCGCGACCGGCGATTTCGCAGATCTCGCCGAGATGGACGCGATTCTGATTTGCGTGCCGACGCCGCTGGCGCACAACCGCGAACCCGACCTGAGCTACGTGACGGCGACGACGGAAACCATCGCCGAGCATCTTCGGCCCGGCCAGTTGATCGTTCTCGAATCGACCACGTACCCCGGCACCACCCGCGATATCGTTCGCCCCCTTCTCGAGCGCGGCGGCCTGAAATCAGGCCGGGATTTCTTCCTCGCCTATTCGCCCGAGCGCGAAGACCCCGGCAACACGCAACACCGGACCACCGGCATTCCGAAGCTCGTGGGCGGCGACGGCGAGGTTGCGCTCACGCTCGCCTGCGCGCTGTACGGCGAGGTGATCGAGCGGGTCGTGCCGGTCTCGAGCCCGGAGATCGCCGAGGCCGCGAAACTCACGGAGAACATCTTCCGCTCCGTCAACATCGCGCTCGTCAACGAGCTCAAGGCCGTTTACGCGAAAATGGGAATCGACGTCTGGGAGGTGATCGAAGCGGCCAAGACCAAGCCGTTCGGGTATATGCCGTTTTATCCCGGCCCCGGACTCGGCGGGCACTGCATTCCGATCGATCCGTTTTACCTGAGCTGGAAGGCCCAGCAGGCGGGTTATCCGACGCGCTTCATCGAGCTTGCGGGCGAGATCAATTCGGCCATGCCGCTGTACGTGATCGATACCCTGGCGGGCGCCTTGCACGCGCGGTTTGCAAAATCCCTGAGCGGCGCGCGCATCCTTTTGATCGGGATCGCCTACAAAAAGAACGTCGACGACGTGCGCGAAACCCCGGCATTCCACCTGATCGAAATTCTGGAGAGCCGCGGCGCCGAGGTTGCCTTTTACGATCCGTACGCACCCGAAATCCCCACGACCCGGGAACACGCCGCCTTGGCCGGGCGCACCTCGGTGGCGTGGGACCCGGCGGCATTCGAGGCCTACGACGCGGCGCTGATCTGCACGGATCACGATTGTATCAATTTCGACGCCCTGGTTGCGAACGCGCGGCTGGTGCTCGACACCCGCAACGCGACCCGGACCGTCAAAGAGGGCCGCGACAAAATCGTTTCGGCGTGACGGGCCGCGTCGATCGGGCGAATCGCATGAACGTGATCTATCGTCGTAACGTGACCTAAAGACCGATGTGGAAACGCGCTCTCATAGTTTTAATGTTTACCTTTCTAATGTTTACCGGCGTATTCGGCAGTGTGCCCGGTGGCGTGTTAGACGGTGCTGCCGGCGCGGCGGCGGCGCAACGCGAGCAAGTCCCATACAACGCGGAACGGGCTGAGCGCGCCTTCAAAACCGGCCAGGACCGATATCAAAACGGCGATCTTTCCGAAGCCGTCAAACATTTTCTCGCTGCGCTCGACTCCTGGCCCGTGCATCAAGGCGCTTGGCAATGGCTTACGGCGGCCTATCAACATCTCGACCGCCCGGAGGAGTACCAACACGCGCTTTTTTTCCGCGAACGCA
>JBBDTH010000054.1:0-8554 GCA_040904505.1 Rhodospirillales bacterium
TTTTCGATGATGACCTTGGTCTCGGTGACCTTTTCCAGTTCCTTGGCCACGGTGCGGGCCAGAAAATCAGACGCCCCGCCGGTCCCGAATCCGATGATCCAGCGCAGCCGCTTGTCCGGGTATTTGGCCGACGCCGGACTTACGGAAAAACCCAGAATTGCGACGCCGAGCGCCGCAAAAACGATTTTTTTGACGATTTTCATGATATTTCCTCCCTTAATCGGTTCGAGTTCGTTCGGCTCGAACACATCTTGCGATACGATACAATATGCGGGTAAAGGCTCAAAATTAATCTTCTATCATAACTTCTTCGCGGGTTTTCCGGAACGCCGGCGCGATCATAAACAGCAACAGAACGACGGACGCGGCCAAGAAACCGGCGCTGATCGGCTGTCGGATAAAGGTCGTCAGGTCGCCATGCGAAATCAGCAAGGCCCGGCGGAAATGTTCCTCCATGGGCGTCCCGAGAATAAAGGCCAGCAGGAACGGCGCCGCCTCGCACTCCAGCTTAGCGCATAGATAGCCGAAGAGGGCAAACCCGACCGTCACCAAGATATCGAACGTAGCGTTGTTGACGCTGTAGATGCCGATACAGGCAAACACCAGAACCGCCGGATACAAGTAGCGATAGGGCACCGTCAGCAATCGAACCCAGATTCCGATCATCGGCAAGTTCAAGACGACCAGCATCAAATTGCCGATCCACATACTCACGATGAGGCCCCAAAAGAGATCGGGGTTGCTGGTCATCACCTGGGGGCCGGGGTTGATGCCTTGCAGAGTCAAGGCGCCGAGCATCACGGCCATGGTCGCGCTTGCCGGCAAGCCCAAGGTGAGCATCGGGATAAAGGCCGTTTGCGCCGCCGAATTGTTCGCCGACTCGGGGCCCGCCAACCCTTCGATCGCGCCCTTGCCGAAACGGGAAGGGTCTTTGGCTATCTTCTTTTCCAGGGAATAGGACGCGAACGCGCTGATCGTCGCGCCGGTTCCCGGCAACACGCCGAAGAACGCACCGAGGACGGTTCCGCGCACCACGGCTTTCCAGGCTTGTTTTATATCGTTCCACGACGGCAGAATATTGCGTACTTTGTCGGTGAACGGCTCGCGAGTCTCGTGGCGTTCCAGATTGACGATCACTTCCGCGAAGCCGAACATCCCCAGCGCGACGATCACGAAACTCAACCCTTCCGCAAGCTGCAGGCTGCCGAAAGCAAACCGGGTTTCGCCCGAATTGGTATCGATTCCGACAAGGCTTGCGATCAGCCCCAAAATCACCATGGCCACCGCCTTCAGCATATCGCCATGAGCCAGCACGATGGCCGAGATCAATCCCAAAACCATGAGAGAAAAGAACTCGGGAGCGCCGAATTCCAAGGCAACCGCCGCCAGCGGAGGCGCGAATAAAGCGATAACGACCGTCGCGACCGTCCCGGCGAAGAACGAGCCCAAGGCGGCGATACCGAGCGCGGGCCCGGCCCGGCCTTGGCGCGCCATTTCATGGCCGTCGAGGCACGCCACGACGGCCGAGGATTCTCCCGGCACTTTCAATAAAATCGCCGTCGTCGATCCCCCGTATTGGGAACCGTAGTAAATCCCCGCCAGCATGATCAGCGCCGGGATCGTCGGCAGGTTGAACGTAAACGGCAGCAAGACGGCGATGGTCGCGAGCGGGCCGACGCCGGGCAGCACCCCGACCAGGGTTCCCAAGGTAACGCCCAGGAAACAATACAGGAGAGTCTCGGGCGTTAAAACGACGCTGAAGCCGAGTGCCAAATGATCGAGCAGTTCCACCATTAAAACTCCGGCCAAAGGCGCATCGAGACCTCGAGGCCGTAGTAGAAAACCGCCGAACAGAAAACGATCAAAATAAGAAACAAGATAAGAGAATCGCGGAGCCGGAATTCCCAACTGCCGAGGCACGACAGCAACACCAGGGCAAATGTCGCGACAACCAGACCCGCGGTATTCAGCAACAAACCGAATGCCGCCACGCCGCTTAAAACAAGCACGATCGGCCTCAAGTCTATAACGATTTTGCTGATCGCGCCGGCCGAAAACGACCGCAGGAAAATAGCTGTCCCGATGGTGAGCAGCATGATTCCCAGAATCGTCGGGAAGTACCCCGGGCCCATCCGTTCCAGGGCGCCGAAGTCGTATTTCCGGGATTCGTAAACGGCAAAAATGCCAAAGCCGATGAACATCAGGCCGGCGTAAAAATCCTTTTGGCTGCGAATCCTAAGATGCAACGCACCCCCCGATGCCGCTTATTTATGGTTGTATCATTTTGTATAAATGCAGCGGGAAGATGTCAAAAGAATTACGCAATCAAGCGCACTCGGTATACAGAGTGCACCGAGAAACATCGGCGAAACCGTTTTTTGCCGTAAGCCCGGTATGAATTATGGAATCGGCCGCCGATATTCCCCGCCGAAAGCTTACAAGCTTTGGATATAGAGTTTTACCCTGGACATCTCGCTTTCGACTTCCGGCATCAACCCCTCCATCAGCGACCAATCCTGCTTTTCCGCGGCGTCCTGAATCGTCGTCATCAAGGCCGCCAGTTTTTTCGCGCCCGCGGATGCCGACGAACCTTTCGCGGCGTGGGCCTCGTTCCGCATGGCGAGAGCGTTCTTCTCATTCAGGCATTGCGCGAGTTTCAAGGGCGTATCCTCGACGGTCGTCAGGAAGAACTTCAGGGTATCGGCCAGGAGTGCCGTGTCGTCCGATCCCAAAACATCCGCAAGTGCGCGCAGGTCGACGGGGGCGGAGGCGGCCGGGGCGGCTTCCCCGACCGGCGTGCCGGAAATTACCGGCGGTGTTTCAACCGGTGCCGCCGCCGTCTCCTCGTACACGGTTCGTAAAACTTTCGCGATCGGCAACCACCTCAGCAACGTCGCATCCAATTGACTGAGGGCGACCGGCTTGCTGATGACCGCGTCCATACCCGCGTCATAGCATTTAACGGCTTGATCCTTCAGGGCATTGGCCGTCAGCGCCACGATCGGCACGCACCTGTCGCCGGCGGCCTCATGACCGCGTATTTTCCGGGCCAACCCGTACCCGTCCAAAAGCGGCATGAAACAATCGGTCAAGACGAGTCCGTACGAGTCGGCGTTTCGACGCCATTTCTCCCAGGCCTCTTTCCCATTGTTCGTCATTTCGAAGGCGTATCCGAGATGCTCCAACTGCCTTGAAATAATGATCTGATTCGCCCGATTATCCTCCGCGACCAAAATTACCGCCCGTTTCGCGGCGGCTTCGACGATCGGCGGTGCCATATAACGGCTAACGCTTGCAGACTTCGATTTCGTCGACCACGCCCGCGGCAGCGGCCGCCCGGTCAGCTTGGCGATCGATTGATACAACGCGCCCATCAATACCGGCCGTACGATATGCGCTCCGAATATCTTTCTGCCGGCAAGTTTCTCCGCCACGGCGTTCTGACGCGAGGATACCAGCAACAGCTTGATGCCCTCGGTTTCCGGATGCTCCGACAGAATTTTTTCAAAATCGTCGATTCTTTTTGCGATGGTTTCCAAATTAACGTAACCGCAATCGAAAGGCTCTCCCCGTTCCGCCGCTGCCAATACTTCCCGCTGAAACGTATTCATCCCGTCGAAAACGGTTACGTCCGCGCCGGCATGTTTCAGGTATTTTGCCAGCGTTCCGTGCGACGTCAGCACCTCTCTGTGAATCGCGAAAATACGCAGGCCCGCAAAGGGCTTTTCGTCCACGTGCCGCGTATGCTCGACGATACCGAACGGCAGCGTGAAACTGAACGTCGTCCCCTTTTGAAGCTCGCTTTTGACGTCGAGTTTACCGCCCATAAGTTCCGTGAGTTGAAGCGAAATAGCAAGGCCAAGCCCCGTTCCGCCGAACCGGCGCGTCGTCGAATCGTCCGCTTGGGTGAAGGGCTTAAAAAGCCTTCCGATCTGCTCCTGGCTCATGCCGATTCCGGTGTCGACGATATCGAATCGTATCGACATGCTCGTGGACGTACCCTCTTCGAGATGGGCCTCCACCAAGACGAATCCCGATTCGGTAAACTTGACGGCGTTCCCGTACAGATTCGAAACGATCTGCCGGAGACGCACGGGATCGCCTTGAAGCGCATCGGGAATATTGGGATCGACGTATACGAGGACCTCGAGGTTCTTGCTTTGCGCGTCGTTCGACATAAACTCGGCGACGCTCTCCACGATGTCGCGTACCGACATCTCGATGTTTTCGATGACCAGTTTGCCGGCGTCGATCTTGGAGAAATCCAGAATATCGTTGATGACCGTCATCAGCATGTCGGATGAATCGTTGATAAGCCGAAGAATATTGTTTTGGTCGCTGTTCAGCGGCGTCATTCCCAACAACTCGAGCGCACCCTTGACGCCGTTCATCGGCGTGCGGATTTCATGGCTCATCGTCGCCAGGAAGGCCGCTTTCGCCGCCGCCGCCGCTTCCGCCTGCTCCTTGGCGCGATTCAATTCCAACGTACGCTCGATTACGCGCTCTTCGAGGCGGGTGTGAATATGCCTCAGTTCTTCTTCGGTCCGCTTGAGATCGGTAATATCCATATGGGTTACGGCAATGCCGCCGTCGGCGGTCCGGCTTTCGTTGATCATCACCCAGCTTCCGTCGGCCAGCCGGGATTCGACCGTCATCAACCGGCCTTCCCGCCATGCCTGAACCCGCTGTTCGGCATAATCGTCCGGATCGACATCGATGCCCGAACCATGGCCGCTTTTCGCTTTCGCGCGAGCGATATCCTCGTACTTGGCGCCCGGTGCGATCAGATCGGCGATCGCCTTGTGCTGATCGACAAATTTCTCGTTGTAAACGGACAGCCTGCCTTCTGAATCGTAAAGCGCGAATCCTTCTTCCAACGATGAGACCGCGTTTCTTAAGCGCTCTTCGCTCAGCCTCAAGGCTTCTTCCGCCCTGACGCTTTCCGAAACGTCGATTTGGATATGGCACGTGCATTGCGCGTCCTGCCACTCGAGGGCAAAGCGCCGGGACTGCACCCAAAACTCCTTACCGGACGCCTTGATGCCGACGACGACCTCATCGGAGGACTTACCCTTATTCCTCGCGCCGATCTTTTTCGCCGCAGCGGCATGATGCGGCGTTAATTTTTTGATCGTGCCCAAATCGAGAATATCCGAGACATTATCGAACCCGTAAAGGTGTGCCGCAGCCTTATTGGCATACAGGATATGGTCCTCCCGGCTGATAAGGATCCCGAAATTGGCCTGTTCGAACAATGTTCTAAAGCGTTTCTCGCTTTCCAGCAGCGCCCGCTCGGCAATCCTGTCCGCCGTGACGTCGATAAAAATCGTTCCGATACCGGTCGCGGCGCCTTTCTCGTCACGAATCGGGAATTTGACGACGTTGGCGATTCGCTTGTCGCCGCCGGGAGCCTGGAACGTCATTTCCCGAGCGACGGAACGCATGGTTTTTAATGTTTGGGTTTCCGCGGCCATCACGGCTTTGACGTGGCCCGGCCTGTCGGGATACACGTCACCGACCTTCTTGCCGATGACGTCCGTCGATTTCAGGTCATGCCATTCCTCGAAGTGCCTGTTGGCGAGAATGTACCGGCCCTCGGTATCCTTGACATTGACCGACAACGGTAATTGTTCGACGAACGACCGGAACTGAGCTTCGCTTGTTCGAAGATTCTCTTCGGCTTTTTTATGATCGCTGACGTCGACACTGAACGAACAACTGGCGGGCTCGCCTTCCCAGTCGATTCCGAACGAGCGTTTATGAATCCACATCGTGGAGCCGTCCTTGCGGACTCCCTGGGTTTCCCAATCGATCGGCCTGTAATCGCCCAATTTTCGTTTTTGGTGAAAGTTCGGCCGATAGGCACCCGGGGCGACCATGGTGCTCGTGTCTTCGATTTCCATAACCTCTTTTACGGAATCGTATCCGTATATATCGGCAAACGCCCGGTTCGCATAAAGCGGTTTATGATCGCGATGAATCAAAATGCCGATATTGCAGGCATCGAACAGTTCCTTGAACCGTTCCTGGCTCTGCCGGAGTTCTTTTTGGGCCTTCTTGCGAGCACTGATATCGCGGATCGACGCCGCGACCATGGCGCCTGTTTCCGACGGCACCGGACCGAGCGTGATTTCGATCGGAATTTCGCGCCCGCTTTTCGCCAAACCGACAATCTCGTGTCCCGCGGCCATCCCCCTGCCGCCTTGAGACAGCGACAACGAACGGCGCAAGATGACGTTATCGTCGCGGAATTGGGGCGGCACCACCATCTCGATCGCGCGGCCGAGAATTTCCTCCGATCGATACTCGAACAGTTCCGTGAATCGTCGATTGACGAACGTGATATTGCCGTCTTTGTTGACGATCACCATGGCGTCGGGCGCCGAATTGAGAAGGCTGTAAAACCGGGCTTCGCTCCGGCGGAGATCTTCTTCGATTTTCTTGCGCGCGCTTACGTCGCGAACCGCCCCGGCGACCATGATGCCTTGCTTGGTCATCATCGGGCTAAGACTGATTTCGATCTGAATTTCCTGTCCCGCTTTCGTCAGGCCGATGACGCCGCGGCCCGGCGCCATGACCGCATCGCCTTCTTTCAGGTCCGCCGTCTTGCGCAAATGCGCGTGAGTGTCGCGGATCGCCTCGGGAATCAGAATCTCGATTTTTCGGCCGACGAGTTCTTTTTTGTCGTAGCCGAAGATCGCGACGAACCGCTCGTTGACGGCGACGATGGTACCCTTGCCGTCGGCAATGACAACCGCGTCGGGCAAGGTGTCGAGTATTTTATCGGAAGCGATTTGAGTAAAATCGAGCGTCGGTGCCGCCGTTTTACGCGCGCGCCCTCGCAGAATCAACGCCGTGCCGGAAAAGAACAGCGCGAGGACGGCGAGCGCCATGATCCAGTGAAAGCCGGATAATGTTTCAAACGTCATTCGTGCACAGAAGCCGCACCGCTGCCTCCCGGAAACCCCTCGTCCTCAGCGTCATCGCTTCGAACCTCTTTTTATAATTTCTTTATTGAACCCGTGTGACCGGCTCCGCCGCCGTGCAGAGCCGGAGAAATTTCCCTTTGAGCACTCGTTTTTTAGTTATTTATATCAAAATGTCTTGCTCGCCTCTCCGCCCCCCTGAGGCCCCTTCATGACATATCGGCATAGGCCGGTACGGTCCAAAATGAGACGGCCTGCTTCATTGTTTAATCCGAAGCATAGCGGCCCGCCATTGGTGATAACCACAACATTCGTGCCGGTCCGAATAAAGGAACCAATCAGAATATTGGCTCATTCCGGGGGAAACATGGAATTCCTGCAATAAATTAGAGGCTTAGAGCAGATCGGCTTACCGCCCGAATTACTTATTCGGGAACCGTCGGCGCAGAGCTTCCACCTGGCCCGCCGTGAGAAAGCGGGTCTCATGCCCGCGCAGCAGCAAAAACAGCTTGGCCGTCTCTTCCAGTTCTTCGGTCGCATAGACCGCCGCCTCCAGGGACGTGCCCGCAACCACCGGGCCGTGGTTGGCCAGCAACACGGCGTGGTGCTTCGAGGCCATTTCACCCACCGCCTTGGCAAGGTCGAGATCGCCCGGCGGATAATACGGCACTAACGGAAGCGTTCCGATGCGCATGACATAATACGCCGTAATCGGCGGCAGGACGTCGTTCGGGTCGATATCGGCAAGACAGCTCACGGCAACGGAATGGGTCGAATGCAGATGCACGACGGCCCCGGTGGTCGCGCGCTCTTTATACATTGCGATGTGCAAAAACGTTTCCTTCGTCGGCGCGTCGCCGGAAAGCAAATGTCCGTCGGCATCCAGCTTAGAAATTCGCGCCGGATCGAGATCGCCGAGACTCGCATTGGTCGGGGTCATAAGCCAGCCGCCGTCGATGCGAACGCTGATGTTTCCCGAACTGCCGAAGGTCAGGCCGCGCTCGAAGATCGAGCGGCCGAAACGGGCGATGGCCTCGCGAAGTCGGGTTTCGGTCATCGGCGGCTATTCCTCATGGCAGCATATCGAACGCTTTGATGAAAAAGTCATCGGCACCGAAATTACCCGACTTCAACGCCAAAGCAAGCGGCGGCTCTCCGATCGTTTCGGTCCAGGGTACGCCGGGATCGATCGTCGGGCCAATACGCAAAGCCGATACGTCGAGCGCCCGCACCACGGCTCCCGAGGTTTCGCCGCCCGCGACGATCAAACGGCGCGCGCCCCGTGCCACCAGCTTGCGGGCAATCGCCGCCAGGGTTCGTTCGACCAACTGTCCGGCGGCCTCCCGACCCAAGTGATCCTGCGCCGCGCGGACCTCGCCCGGCGCGGCGGTGGCATAGACCAAAACCGGCGTTTTGCCGAGATGCGATTCTGCCCAGGCCATGATGGCCTCGACGCTCGCCGTACCGTCGGCCAGGGCCACGGGCTCGACGGCAAAAGACGGATAGCGCGCTTTCATGACGGCGACCTGCTTACGGGTTTGTTCGGAACAGCTCCCCGATAAAACCGCGGCGGGGCCCGTTACCGCCGGCACGGATGGCGGCGTCCTATCCCCCAACACCCCGGCGCG
>JBBDTH010000055.1:0-8484 GCA_040904505.1 Rhodospirillales bacterium
CAAGAAAACGGTTCGCCTCGTAGGGGGCACGCCGGCCGATTTTATGATGAAGGGCCGCAATCTCGGCGCGGGTGATGGACTTTACCTTTCTGCCGTTCCAACGAGCCGGTATGTGCTGCTCGAAACGCGCCTCATCCGATTTCCAGGTTTTTTTATTCGGCTTACTGTGCCGTTCCATGAAAGCGTCCATCAGGTCGCCTAGGGTTTCTCCCTGAGCCGTCTTGCGTTCTTCCTCGATGGGATCAAGGCCCCGGCGAACGTCCCTGAGAGCGTCTTTCGCGTTGCTACGAGCCTGATCGGGCGTAAAGACCCCGTAGGCACCCAAAACCTTCAATCGCTTCCGTCCGGCAATGCGATATGAGACGACAAAAACTTTCTGGCCGGACGGGTACACTCGAAGCCCGAAGCCTTTCAGATCGGTATCCCAGATAACAAAACGGCCCGTGCCGTCGCCTTTGTACCTGGCGCTATCGACAGCTCGCTTGGTCAGCTTTTTGCTCGGCATGGTGTCGGTCCCTACAACCGTTAATCGAAAGGCCCCTACAGCCCTGATCTCCAAGTCACCATAAAGTCACCACGGGAAAATGTAAACGAAATATCTACCAGTGAATATGGTGGGCTATAATATCGCTATATTTAGTGGATTTTCGGGGAAAAGTGATAACGGTGGGTATCCTGTGGGGGTGGAATTGCTGACTCTTAATCAGCGGGTCGGGGTTCGAGTCCCCGCGGGCCCACCATTCGACGCTCTTGCCTCAGGCGTTTCAGGTCGACGCCCTCGTCTCAGGCGGTGTCGGGTTCCGTCATCTTCGGCGCCTGCGCCTCGATTTTCCGGATTTTATCGATGCCTTGGCGCATCTCCGACATGATGAAGTCGGACCTCCTGACCGGTCCGCCGGCGTCAGGGCGCGGGAAAACCTTGGCCCAGGCGTTCATCTTGACCGAGAGGGCGCATAACTCGCCGCCGATCGTCGTATGATAGCTCTTGATGATTTTCTCGACCTCGCGGAAGCGGTCGGCGGAAATATTGTCCCACATATCCTTGGTGCTGCGGTCGAAGCTCTCGAAGCGTTTCGTGATGAGGACCATCAAGCCGTTGACGGTTGACGTCATCATATTGCTGGTGTTGATGAAATTGGCGTCGGTTTTAAGCTGGTAATTTTGCCGCAACTCGTCCAGCGCGTCCAAGAACGTGCTGATGATCGGTTCGATTTCGTCGAGACAGCGGCGGTAATACGACAACGACAGGAATACGTCGCCGTAATCTTCGAGAAATTTCGGGAGCTCGGCGAGCCCGATATCGAGTTTTTCGGCCATCATTTCGAGTTTTTCCCGCGCTTTATCGACGTCCGGATCGCGAAAAAGCGCGATGACGTGCTCGAAATTCTGAATCTCCATATCGTCCTTGCCGTATATTTCCATGATCAAGGGGCGGGTAAACGTCCGCATGTAGTCGGTGAGTTCCTTTTTCTTGGCCTCCGACAATTGGAGCGCCTTATGATCGTTGATGGAAATATCGTTGTCGCGCAGGAGGATACGCAGGCTGTAGACGTCGTAGCTCGGCAGCAAACCGAGCCGGCGGAGCAAAATCAAATCCGGGTGCGGTGGGGAATTGGGCCAGTCGAATTCCTTCGGCAGGCCGTCGATGCCGACCTGGCCGCTGCCGGTCTCGATGTCGTCGAAGATCTCGACGACGCCCTCGAGCCTGGCGTTTTTGATGAGCCGGGCGCGGCGCAGGCCCGGCGTTCGGATCGGCACGATCGACAGCGGCAGGATGTGCAGGGAATCCCTGTCGGCGTCCTTGATGGCAATGTCTTCCGCGTCGTCGTCGGCATGGTCGTTCGGCATCGTTCGATAGCTTCCCCTTTGGCCCCGGTGGGCATACGCGAGCGTGCGTCACGGCGTAGATTACGATGGCCGCCGCAGTTCGTCCAGGCAAGAGAGCACGGAATTTCGAGGCGCGCGGGGCGCGCGGGATCGGGGGAGGGAAGGCTTGTAGGGCGTCGGCAACCCTGCGACTCTGCTCTAAATCATGATCCGATCTAGAAGGGGCCGAGGACGCCGACGAGTCTCTCCTTGAGGACCTTGGCGTTGAACGGCTTGATAATATAACTCGAGACGCCCGCCTGTTGCGCCGCCGCTACGGTCTCGGCCGTGCTTTCCGCGGTGATCATGATGAAGGGAATGTGCTTCAGATCGGCGTCACCGCGCATTTCCCGCAGCAACTCGATTCCGGTCACCGGTCGCATGTTCCAGTCCGATATCACAAGATCGTATTTTTCCCGCTTGAGCATCGACAAGGCCATCGCGCCGTCCGTGGCTTCGTCGACGTTCGAAAAATCAAGCTGGTACAGAAGGTTGCGGACGATACGCAGCATCGTCTTGTAATCGTCGACGATCAGGATTTTCATATTCATGTCGACGGCCATGATGGCCTCCTTGTTCGGCTCGTTCTAGATCGGCTCTAGGCGGGGCAGGTTTCGAGTTCCCTCTGAACCTGCCGAAGTAAACTCTCGATCCGGTACGGCTTGGCGATGAAGGTTTTGGCGCCCAAAGCCATAACCCGTTTTCGTGTTTCTTGATCGGTTTGACTGCTGATGGCAATAATTTTGGGTTTGCGCCCGCGCCCGGCCCGCGTGTTGAATTGTTCGAGTACGTCAAAACCGCTCAAATACGGCATGTTGAGATCGAGCAATATCAGATCGACGTCGTGCGTGCGGTGCAGAGCCAAGGCTTGCCGGGGATCCTGTGATTGATAAAGCTTGCTATATCCGGCCGACAACAGGATTTCCCGCAACAACAAAATCTGTGTCGGTGAGTCGTCCACGATGAGAATCGAGGCTTCGGGGCAGGCGGTCGCGGGATAATCCAAAGGAATACTCCAAGGGTCAGGGCCAATGCCGGTATGGGAGTAAGATATGAGGCCGGCCCGATAGCGGCAATTAGGGTTTACCCTATCCCTCTTGCGGGTTTTGCGAATGGGAGAACCCCCGGATTCCTGAGGTTCTTGAGTCGCGGGAGCGGCCCGCCCTAAGGCGATGTCTTCAGCGCTTGGCCGATGGCGCTGCGGATTCTGCCGATTTGGATCGGCTTCGTCATGTATTGGGTAAATCCCGCCTTCAAACCGCGCTCGATATCTTGGGGCATGGCGTCCGCGCTGAGGGCGATCACGGGGATATCCCGCAGTTCAGGCATGCCGCCGAGTTCCTTGAGCGCCTGGTAGCCGTCCATGCCCGGCAGGTTGATATCCATGAAAATCAGATCGGGTTTTATTTCCGACGCGAGTTTCAGGCCGAGTTCCGCGGTATGGGCCGACAACATGGTGATGTTCGGAATTTGCCCCAAGACGGCTTCCATCAACCGGAGATTGGTCGGATCGTCCTCCACGTAGAGAATTTTGATGGTATCCGTCGTTTCGAGGGCAGCGGCGATGGGGGCGTTGCGGGGAGTTTTGGGCTGCGCCATAACCGGGTCCCGGGGCGACGCCAAAGGCATGTCGATCCAGAACGACGATCCTTCGCCTTCCCGGCTTGCGAAGCCAACCCGGCCGTCCATCAGCTCGACGATGCTTTTGGTGATGGTCAGGCCGATGCCGGTGCCCTCGACATCGCTGTTGTTTTTGTCCAGGCGCACGAACGGTTCGAACAGCTCGTGCTGCCGCTCGTTCGGAATGCCCGTCCCCGTATCGGATACGATAAACCGGGCAAAGCCGGGAGGGCTTTGTTCAACGGAAAACGTTACCGAGCCGTTGGGCACGTTATACTTAATGGCATTGGAGGAAAGATTTAACAAAGATTGCAGAAACCGCATCTTGTCGGACCGAATATGAGGCAGGTTTTGACGTTCGGTCTCGTCTTTTATGCGTACGTTCATATCCTTGGCGAGAATCCGGGACAAGGACAGGCATTCGTCGATAATATCGCGGGGGTCGACGCTTTCGATCGTCAGCTCCATTTTGCCGGCTTCGATTTTCGAAAGTTCCAAGACGCCCCGGATCAGTTCCAGCAGGTGATTGCCGCTCTTGAGAATTTGCTGCACGTATTTGCGTTGTGCTTTGCTCAGGGGGTCTTTGGTGCTTTGGTCGAGAAGTTGACTGAAGCCGAGAATGGCATTCATCGGCGTGCGCAATTCATGGCTCATGGACGATAAAAAGTCGGACTTCGCCTGATTGGCCCGATCGGCCTCTTCCTTGGCTGCACGCAGCCGTTTTTCGGCGTCTTCGCGCTCGAATACGCGGCCGATTTGAGCGCCGATATCGCTTAAAATGCGAATGAGGAAGGTATTGGGCCTAACGGTTTCGCCGGTGAAGAATTCCATGACGGCAATGATCTCGGTGCCGATAAAAATAGGAAAAGCGAAACCGGAGCCGATTTCGATATCCTTGATGAATTGCAGCCGCGTGTATTCCGACAGCCGGTCGGTATCGACGATGCGCCATATGGGCTTGCCGCAGGCAAGAACCTTGCCGGGCAGGCCGATGCCGGTTTTGAACACCGCGTTTTCCGTCACCTCCCGGAACGATTGAAAGCGCTGCGGATTATCGATGTGCCAAATTTTCGAAGAGATCAAGGTGCCGGGATCGTCCGAATCGATCAGGTAAATATGTCCGGCGGGCCAGCCGGTGAAGGAACAGATATCAGACAGGCAAGAGCGCATCGCTTGTTCCGAGCTCTGAGCTTCATTGGCGGTGGCGGCCGCGCGGTGCAGAAGCTTAATCATGTCGTTTTGCTTACGGAGATCTTCCTCCGCTTTTTTGCGGTCGGTAATATCCCTGAGCGTGCCGACGAGACGAACGGGTTTTTTGTCTTGATCCCATTCCATGACGGCGCCGCGGCTGTGAAGCCACAATGACGACCCCGATTTCGTCAGGAGCCTGAATTCATCCTCGTAAACCGGAGTTTTATTGGCCAGATAATCGTCGAGATGGCGTTGGAAATGCCTTCGGTCCTCGGGGTGCAGAAGTTTCTGCAAAACGCGGATATGCGGTTCGATCGTCCCTTGCGGATAGCCGAGCTGAAGCTCGAGCCGGGGGTCGATATAAAGATCGCCGTCGCCGATATGCCAGTCCCACAGGATTTCGTGAGCGCCTTCAAGCGCGTAATCAAGACGTTCTTGGCTGCGCCGAAGATCTTTCTCGATTTGTTTTAAGGGGGTGATATCCGTTTGCGTGACGCAGTATCCGCCGTCCGCCGTCCGACCTTCATTGATGATGTACCAAAGGCCGTTGGTGAGACTTCGGATAATCGGCCCGCGCGGGTTGCGGTGTTGCGTGAGACGCTCCCGGATATGCTCTTCTTCCCGTCCGATCGCTTCGGCGATGACGCCGGCCTTGACGTTGCAGCGGACAATGTCTTCGAACCGTGTGCCCGGCTTCAAAATGTCCCGGCAGGTGGGATGAAGGCGCCTATATTCTTCGTTGAAGATCACGAGCCGGTCGTTCGAGTCGAATAGCGCGAAAGCTTCCTGCAGGCTTTCGACGGCACCCCGGAAGCGTTCTTCGCTGAAGCGCAAGGCGGTTTCGATACGTTTGACGTCGGTGATGTCGGTTTGGATGATGCAGTAGCCGCCGTCGGAGGTGCGGCTGTCGGCAATGATATACCAAGAGCCGTCCGCGAATTCACGGACGATGGGTTCGGAAGGATTGCGGTGCTGTTCCAGCCGTTTTCGGACGAACTCTTCTTCGTACCCGACGGCAACCGGAATAAAACCCAAGTTCAAGTTCCGTCGCACGAGATCTTCGAACCGGATTCCGGGGTTGATGAAGTCCTTGGTTCCCGGATGCAGGCGGCGGTATTTGTCGTTGCAGACGATCAATCTGTCGTCCGCGTTGAAGAGGGCAAAGCCGTCGCGCAGGCTTTCGATGGCGCTGCGGAAGCGTTCCTCGCTGTGCTTAAGGGCGTCTTGGGCAAAAATTTGTTCGGTGATGTCCGTTTGAAAACCGACAAAATGAGTGGTTCGGCCGGCGTCGTTGAGGATAGGCGAGATGGCGATGTCCAGCCAGATAAGCCCGCCGTCTTTGCGGTAGTTTTTGATGATTTCGCGAACCGGCCTGTTTTCCCGCAAGGCCTTGCGGATACGGTGGCGTCCGGGCTGGTCGCGGTCCGTGCCCTGCAGAAACCGGCAGTTTTTCCCCAAGTACTCTTCGGGCGGATAGCCGGACATTTTTTCGAAAGCGGGATTGGCGTAAATGATCGGCGTGTCGGGCCGGCGCGCATCCGCAATGACGACGCCGGTGGTGGCATGTTCGATGGCTTGATCGGAAAGCCGAAGAGACACCTGAGTTTCATGAAGGGAGATTTCCTTGCCGATCCAAACGGCAAGAATCTGGAGGAAGGCGAGATCCGCGCCCGAGAACGGCCGGTGGCGCGCCTTTAAATCGGCAAACCCCAAAGTGCCGTAGGGTTTGTCGTCGACGTCGATCCGAACGCCGAGATAACACTCGAGGCCGAGCGCGGCATACATCGGATAATCGCGCAACTCGCTATTGCTGACGTTCTCAAAGCCCAGCGGCCGGTCGGCGTTTGCGGTCAGGGCGCAATAGACATCCTCGAGTTTGAAGGAATCGCCCTTTTTGGGGGCCTTACCCGGATTGACGATATGCTCGATCGTGTAGCGATCGTTTGCGATTCGCCCGACCACCGCGATCGGCAAATCGAACCGTTCGGCGCCGAGGGCCAGAATTTTTGCGATTTTTTTATCGAGGCCGGACTCCGACTCAGAGTCCGACGAAATTTCGTGCAACTCGATCAGGGATTGGACTAAATCCCGGGCTTGTTGATCGTGCCGACGGTCAGGGCCGCCGGCGGGCTGATACTGAATCCTGGTGTCGGACGCCATCGGCCTGTTTTCAGCGTTGCCGCAAGTCCGGCCCATTATAGGCACCTGCGAGGTTTATGTGTCGTCTTTTTTCCTTTCGCATCGACCGGATCCTTCCCGACGAAATCGACATTCAGTTGCTGCGCGTTAGTAAGACGCGGGAACGGTCGGCGGGTTTAACCGCGGGCATTCAGGACCTTTTTGGTGAGATCGGCGACGGATCCGGCCTGCATCTTTTCCATCACGCGGGCCCGGTGGACTTCGACGGTTCTGAGACTGATGTCGAGATTGTAGGCGATTTGCTTGTTGAGCTGGCCGTCGATGATCTGTTCGAGCACGTCCTTCTCGCGCGGCGTCAGGCTATCGAGCAACCGCCGGACCGTGCTGCGTTCCGCGCGGGCTTCCAGGGTCTCCCGGCATTGCGTCAGGGCCTTGTTGACGATGTCGAGAAGCCGTTGGTTATTGATCGGTTTTTCGACGTAGTCGAAGGCGCCGTCCTTCATGGCCTGGACGGCGGTTTGGGTTTCGCCGTGCCCCGTGATGAAAATGATCGGAAGCTCGACGGCGCGTGTCAGCAGTTCCTTTTGAAGCTCAAGACCGCTCATGCCGGGCATACGGATATCCAACAACAGGCACCCCAGACTTGCGGGCGTATAGTTGAAAGACCCGAGAAATTTTTGGGCGCTGTCGAACGATTGGTTGGGGAGGCCCACCGAGTCCATCAGGGCCTCTAACAGCGCTCGGTTTGCCGGATCGTCCTCGACGATATAAACGGTTGAATCGATCATATGTGTCGCTCCCCTATATCGACGTGTTTCAGGCTTGATCAAATTTTTCCTTTGTTACCTCTCTCTCTACTAAAATCGCGTTCCGGGCCGGGGTCTGTCAAGCATGGCGGATAGGGAATTCTTTAATATCAAGTAATTAATATGATTCAGGCGGTACAATACGGCCGTTCGGGGCAACGGGGGCGGATATGCTGTTAGGCTGCATCGCCGATGACTTTACCGGTGCGAGTGACCTCGGGCTCGTGCTGGCCGCCCAGGGGCTTCGGGTCGTCCAGACCGTGGGGGTGCCGGCGGCGGGGTGTGTCGCGGCAATAGACGCGGACGCCGTGATCGTGGCCTTGAAATCGCGCACGGCGCCGGTCAGGGAGGCCGTGTCGGAGTCTTTGGCGGCATTATCATGGCTCGAGGCCCGCGGGGCCCGGCGTTTCCTCTTTAAATATTGTTCGACCTTCGACTCGACGGATCAGGGCAACATCGGGCCGGTCGCGGATGCGGTACTCGATGCCTTGGACGCCGATTTTACGATTGTCTGCCCGGCGTATCCGTCGTTGGGCCGCACGGTCAAAGAGGGCGATTTTTATGTCGGCGATGTCTTGTTGTCGGAGTCGGGGATGCGCGATCATCCGTTGACCCCGATGACCGATTCCAATCTGGTGCGGGTGCTGGGCCGTCAGACCGCCCACAAAGTCGATCTTATCCGTTATCCGGTCGTTGCCGCCAGCGCCGGTGCCCTTCGTGCCGCCCTATCGGAGGCGCGTGACCGCGGCACGCGCTACGCAATCATCGACGTGCTTCACGATGATGATCTGCGGGTCATCGCCGAGGCGACCGCCGATTTGACGCTTATCACCGGCGGCTCCGGTATGGCCCTGGGGCTGCC
>JBBDTH010000056.1:0-44785 GCA_040904505.1 Rhodospirillales bacterium
ACTCAATGTTCTGCACCTGCTCGCGCAACTGATCGATCACCGTTTTCAAGTCCAAGCCCAAGCGCGTCAACGCCACGTCGACGGATTTGGAACACAGTGTATTCGCTTCGCGGTTGAATTCCTGGCATAGGAAGTCGAACTTCCGACCGATCGCGCCGTCATGCTTGATCAACTCCCACGCGGACTCGACATGAGAATTAAGCCGGTCGATTTCTTCACGCACGTCGACCTTCGTCATCAGCAACGCCGCTTCCTGAACCAGCCTATCCTCCGGCAACGCCGGCACCGCATCCAGTAGATATTGAACCTGCTCGAGCAAACGCGCCTTGATCGCTTCGGGCTGCGTCGTCGCCTGTTTTGCGATTTCCCCGCATAAGCGCCCGATGTTCGTAACTTGATCCTCGATCACGGCGCTTAAACGCGCGCCTTCCTCCTTCCGCATTTTTTGAAGCGCCGCAAGCGTGACGTTCAAATCATCGATCAAACTTTCTTCCAGGCCCTCGAACGAGTCCGTCGTTTTTCTGTCCTCGACGGGCTCTATCACGCCGCGAAGCGTCAACAGGCCGTCAATTCGGGGCGGCCCCACTTCCGGCATCCTTCTTTCTATTTCCGGCATGAGGGCGACGATCTGATCGAGAAGGTCGGCGTTAATCCGATAGCCGGAGACACTTTGAGTCCATTGAACCGTCAGATTAACCGTGAAATTGCCGCGCCGGAATTTTGCCGCGATTGCGTCGCGGATTTTCGTTTCCAGGCCTTCGAACCCGACCGGGAGACGGCAGCGGGCATCCCGCCCCTTGCCGTTAACGCTCTTTGCTTCCCAGGTCCACGTACAGGCGTCGTCATGCCCCTCGTGACGGGCAAAACCGGTCATACTGGTTACGGGCATTTTCCCCTCATCCGTTTCGCGCTTCCGTTATAGCCCCGGGGCTGCCCTGCAACAAGCAAGACACGCACGCGCCGCCGCCGCCGGTATCCTGCCATGGCATTGAGTTACTTGCGGTTTTCAAGACCGTTCTGGGCTTTTAACCGACGCCACCGGGCGACGTTTCTGTTGTGTTCCTTCAGGGTGCGCGCGAACACATGCCCGCCGCTGCCGTCGGCGACAAAATACAGCTCATCCGTTCGGACCGGGTGCATCACGGCCTCGAGCGCGGCCCGCCCCGGATTGCAAATCGGCCCCGGCGGCAACCCGCTGTGCAAATACGTATTATACGGCGACGGCCTTTCGAGATCGGCCCGTGTCAGGGGGCGCGCCAAAGGCCCGTCGCCGCCGGAAACGGCGTAAACGACGGTCGGGTCGGATTGCAACCGCATGCCTTTGTTTAAGCGATTGATAAAAACGCCGGCGACCCGTGTCCGTTCTTCGGGAACGCCTGTTTCCTTCTCGACGATCGACGCCAGAATCAACGCCTCGCGAGGCGTTTGAAGAGGAAGGCCGGGAGCCCGCGACGCCCAAAGAGTTCGGAGCGTTTCCGCCATGCCCTGACGCATGCGCCGTACGATCGAGACGCGGCTGTCCCCGTATGAAAAATGATAGGTTTCGGGCAATAATTCTCCCTCGGCGATCGGACCGGCTTGAACCGTATCGCCGAACAGTCCCTCGGCACGGCCGAGTTCCGTCAACATTTCCTTGGACGTCAAACCTTCCGCCATGGTGAGGCGGCGAATGACCGTTTTGCCGCTTCGCAAGTGTCGTGCGGCATCGAAAGCACTGATCTTCGCGGGAAAAAGGTATTCTCCCGCGCGTAAATCCTTATCGAACCGTTTTAACCGTACGCCGATTTGAAATACCAACGGACTGGCGATAATGCCTGCTTCGTGCAAAATGCGCGCGATCCCATTGACACCCGAACCGCTCGGCACGATCACCGTCTTATCGGCCGGCAATGGACCGGGCTGAGCGAACTGGCTGTAACCCCAGGCAAAAACACCTGCCGCGGCGGCAAACCCCAGGACAAGAGCGAGAGAAAAAAGTCGGAAGACGTTACGCGGAATCCTCAAGCCACGGCCTTGAAGACAAGGGAAGCGTTGGTTCCCCCGAATCCGAACGAATTCGAAAGCGCGGCACGGATGGGGCGTTCCTTCGCATGATGGGGAACCAAATCGAGATCGCAACTGTCGGAAGGATTATCGAGATTCAAGGTCGGCGGCACGATACTGTCGCGAATCGCTAAAATCGAGAAGATCGCTTCGGCGGCGCCGGCCGCGCCCAGCAAATGGCCGATCGCCGACTTGGTCGACGACATCGAAAGCTTATAAGCCGCATCGCCGAAAACCCGTTTGACCGCGCCGAGTTCGATCTCATCGCCCAGCGGCGTCGATGTACCGTGCGCGTTGATGTAATCGATATCTTCGGGATTAAGCCCGGCCCGTTTCAGCGCCATGACCATGCACCGGGCGGCGCCGTTGCCGTCCGGAGCCGGCGCGGTGATGTGATGGGCATCGCCCGAAAGGCCGTATCCGACGACCTCGGCGTAAATCTTGGCGCCGCGTTTCTTGGCGTGTTCGAGCTCTTCGAGTACCAAAACGCCGGCGCCGTCGCCCATCACGAACCCGTCGCGGTCCTTGTCCCAAGGCCGCGAGGCTCTTTGCGGCGTATCGTTAAATCCGGTCGACAGCGCCTTGGCCTGAGAAAACCCGGCAACACCCAATTCGCAGATCGCCGCTTCGGCGCCGCCGGCAACCATCACGTCGGCGTCGTCCCACAAAATCAACCGCGCCGCATCGCCGATGGCGTGCGCGCCGGTCGAGCAGGCCGTCACCACGGCATGGTTCGGTCCTTTGAATTGATGGCGGATCGACACATGGCCCGAAACGAGGTTGATCAAACTCGCCGGAATGAAAAACGGGCTGATCCGCCGGGCCTTGCCCTGATGGGCCATGACCGCGTTCTTGGCGATTTCCGGTAGGCCGCCGATCCCCGAGCCGATCATAACGCCGGTGCGGCACCGGGCCTCGTCATCGACCGGCGCCCAACCGGAATCCGCAATCGCCTGCTCGGCCGCAGCCAGGCCGAACAGGATGAATTTATCCATCCGGCGTTGATCTTTCAGCGGCACCCAATCGTCGGGGGAGAACAGGTTCTCGGCGGTCGAGCCGAGAGGAACCTCACCACCGATTTTCGCCGGCAATTCGGAGGTATCGAAGGATTCAATCGCCCGGATTCCGGATTCGCCGTTCAGAAGGCGTTTCCAGTTATGCTCTGCGCCACACCCGAGGGAGGTCACAAGGCCCAAACCCGTGATGACGACGCGCCTCATCCGTACATCCGTTTGTTATGGGTTAGACAGAATAACGTGCACAGCACCCTGTTCTGCCGCGCCACCGTTCTACATAAGCCGAAATTATTACGATGCCTGCGATTGAATAAAATCAATTGCATCTTTGACGGTGAGAATTTTTTCCGCGGCATCGTCGGGAATTTCGCAACCGAATTCTTCTTCAAACGCCATCACAAGCTCAACCGTGTCGAGACTGTCGGCTCCTAAATCATCAATAAAACTGGCGTTATCAACAACCTTGGCGTCGTCGACACCCAGGTGTTCCACGACAATCTTTTTTACACGTTCGGCGACATCACTCATATTTCAATTTCTCCGATTAACTTACATGATAAAGGGCTTACGATCGGATAACCCTAAAGGTTCCGAATTGAATAAAGAACCGAGATGGGTTCGCTTCCTAACATACTTTTTTGGCATTGGCTAGGCTCTTGAAAGCAGCCGAAAACCCTTTAAAACATTGCCATTCCGCCGTTTACGTGGAGGGTCTGGCCGCTCACATAACCGGCCTCTTCACTGGCCAAATAAACGACCGCGCCGGACACGTCCTCGACGACTCCAAGACGCCCGCAGGGGACCCCGCTTAAAAGGCGCTCTTTCTGCTCGTCGGACAATCGATCCGTCATTGCCGTAACGATAAACCCCGGCGCGACGCAATTCACGGTGATGCCGCGCGAGGAAACTTCATGGGCCAAGGCCTTGCTCATGCCGATCATGCCGGCTTTGGCCGCGGCGTAATTTGCTTGTCCGGGATTACCCGTCACGCCCACGACCGAAGAAATGGAAATGATTCGTCCCCAGCGCGCTTTCATCATACCCCGCAGGCAGGCTCGGGTCAGTTGGAAGGCCGCCGTCAGATTAACATCCAAAACCTGCTGCCAATCTTCGTCTTTCATGCGCATGGCCAGGGTGTCGCGGGTCAACCCGGCATTGTTCACGAGAATATCGAGGCCCCCGAAGACTTTTTCCGCCTCCTCGGCCAACCGTTGAGCCTCGCCGGCCCGGGACAGATCGGCGCTGACGGTCGCGACCCGATCTCGCAACGCACCGGCCAGGGCATCGAGCGCGTCCTGGCGCGTGCCGCTGATGACGACCTGCGCGCCCTGGTGATGAAGCGCCCGGGCGATGGCGCCGCCGATGCCCCCGGAGGCCCCCGTGATCAGAGCCCGTTTCCCCGTTAAATCAAACATCGCCGGTCTCTCCTCTTAAAGATTCCTGAAATACGTTCACACGGTTTTCACGAAGGCATCGATCTCTTCGGGCGTGCCGACCGTCATGCCTTTGAGGTCCCGGTCGATCCGCCGGATCATGCCCGACAGCACCTTACCGGCGCCGATCTCGACCAAGGTTTCAATTCCTTCTTCCTTCATCCTCAGAACCGACTCCCGCCATCGGACCCGCGCCGTCACCTGCTCGATCAGCAGTCTGCGGATTTCATCGGGCCCCTCGACCGGCGACGCGGTCACATTGGCGATCAACGGCACGCACGGCGGACTCATGACGACGTCGGCCAGCGCCTCGGCCATGGTATCGGCGGCCGGCGCCATCAACGGACAGTGGAACGGCGCGCTGACGGGCAACAGGATACTTCGTTTGCCGCCCCGCCCGGCCGCAATTTTGACGGCTCGTTCGACCGCATCCGCGGTACCGCTCACAACGATCTGGCCCGGCGCATTGTCATTGGCGACGACGCATGTGCCGCCGGCTTCCGCCGCCACGGCGCACGCCTCTTCCAGTTCAATCCCCAACAACGCCGCCATCGCGCCTTCACCGACCGGTACGGCTTTCTGCATGGCCACCCCGCGGGTTTTCAGCAACCGGGCGGCATCGGCCAGGGAAAAGGTCCCCGCCGCTGCCAACGCGGAATATTCCCCCAAGGAATGGCCCGCCACGAACCGGGCGACATCGGGCAGATTGATGCCGGCTTCTTCCTTCAAAACCCGAAAGGCCGCCACGCTGACGGCCATGATGGCGGGCTGGGCGTTTTCGGTCAGGATTAGGTCGTTTTCCGGCCCCTCGAACATCAATTTCGAGAGGCGTTGGTCGAGGGTGTCGTCGACCTCTTCGAATACCTGGCGGGCAATGGGGAAAGCGTCGGCCAGGGCCTGGCCCATGCCGACCTGTTGGGAGGCTTGTCCGGGAAAAACAAAAGCGCGTGTCATGATTACCTTTAGGCCTATGGACGATCCCGGCAAGGGGACGATTCAAGGAAATGACGGGTCCAAGTGATAGCGTCTGGGCGGCCCCTGTACAAGCGCTTGCGCGCGCCAAACGCCCGTACGCGCCAAGCGCTTGCGCCGCGCCTCGGTTTGTGTATAGTGCGCCGCACCATGCTCCTTGCCAAGCCGAACGCGGGGTTCCGCCCGGCTCTGGCTATGCCCACAAGGGATGAGACAAGCCAAAAGGAGGTTATATGTCTTATTATGAAAGCGTGTTTTTGGCACGCCCCGACATTACCGTCGAACAAGCCGAAGGCCTGGCGGATACGTTTACGCAAGCCGTGGAGAAACAAGGCGGTAAAGTCGTAAACCGGGAAAATTGGGGTGTCCGCAACCTCAACTTCCGAATCAAGAAAAATCGCAAAGCGCATTACATCATGCTGAATGTCGATGCCCCCGGCACGGCCATTCACGAGCTGGAACGCCTGATGCGGCTTAACGAGGACGTCATCCGTTTCATGACGATCAAGGTCGACGCCCTGAGCGAAGAGCCTTCCGTTCTGATGCAGCAAAAGCCGGGCCGCGACGAACGGCCCCGCCGCGAACCGCGCGACCGAGACCGCGAGCCGCGCGAGCGTGAGCCGCGTGAGCGGAACGCCGCCGCGGAAACCCTCGTCAAGGCGGAAACGGATTACAAGGAAGCGCAAGGAGACGAAGCATGAGCGAAGACAGCGGAGCCGGCCGCCGGCCTTTTTTCAGGCGCCGTAAAACGTGCCCGTTCACGGGCCCGAACGCGCCGAAGATCGATTACAAGGACATCAAGCTCCTGCAGCGCTACATCTCCGAACGCGGCAAAATCGTCCCGAGCCGGATCACCGCGGTTTCCGCCAAAAAACAGCGTGAACTCGCCCAGGCTATCAAACGGGCCCGCTTTCTGGGATTATTGCCCTACATTGTAAAATAGGCGTGGCGGAACGGACGCGGCGCGACAGCAGCCGTTTGAACGGTTCATGGGAACCGGACGGTTTTCGCCTGCTGGGACATCGATGAATAAGGACATCCTCATTGCCATCGGCGCCGGCAGCCTCAGCGCCGTTGCGGCCCTCACGTTTCAGACCGGCGCGCCGGGCGGGCTGGTGTTCGCGTACTTCGCGCCGCTGCCGCTGATGCTGGTGGGATTGAGCCTGGGCGCCATGAGCGGCACCATCTCGGCCATCGCCGGCATCGTCACCGCGGCCCTGCTGGGCGGCCTGATGGCATCGACATTGTTCGCCGTATTGCACGCCTTCCCCGCCTGGTTCGTGGCCCGCCAAGCGCTTCTCAAAAGCACCGCGCCCGACGGCACCGAAACCTGGTACCCGCTCGGCAATGCGATCAGCCTGCTCGCCGTGATGGCCGCCTTTATGTTTTCGATGGTGGCCATCGCCGAATCGCAAAGCGCGGAAAGCCTGCAGCAGGCCCTGTCGCAACGCCTCGACCGCAGCATCGGCCTTTGGTTTCCGACCCTGCCCGAGGCCCAGCGGGCCACGTTCGTGACGATCTTTACCGCCATTTTGCCGGCCCTCATCGCGACCTCCTGGCTCCTCATGACGATCGTCAACGGCGTCATCGCGCAGACCATTTTGGTCAAAATCGGCAAAAATCTCAGGCCGCGCCCCGTTTATTCCGCCCTCACCCTGCCCGATTGGCTGTCGTGGGCGATCGTCGCGGCGGCATGCTTGGCATTGCTCGGCAGTGGGAAGATAGAGTATATGGGGCGCACCTTGGTTGTGATCCTGGCGATCCCGTTCTTTATTTTGGGCCTTGCCGTGGTTCACAGACTGGCGCGTCACGTTGCGTTCCCGGGGCTTTTATTGGCGGCCGTCTATTTTTCGATTTTTCTATCGCTTTGGGCCGCTTTCGTCGTGGTCGTCGTCGGGATATCGGAACAGTGGCTAGGATTGCGCAAGCGCCTGCCGAATCAAGGCCAAAATCAGGAGAGTGAATAATGCAGGTCATCTTATTAGAACGCGTCGACAAGCTGGGCCAAATGGGCGACGTGGTTAACGTCAAACCCGGCTTTGCGCGCAATTATCTGTTGCCCCAGCAAAAAGCGTTGCGGGCAACCAAGGACAATCTGAGCCTTTTCGATGCCCGCAAAGCGGAACTCGAAGCCGAAAACGCCACGAACCGCGCGGCGGCCTCGACCGACGCCGAGAAGCTGGAAGGTCTCTTCGTTCCCTTGATCCGCCAGGCCGGCGATGCCGGTCAGCTGTACGGTTCCGTCAGCGCGCGCGACATCGCGACGGAAGTCAGCAATTCCGGCATTACGATCGATAAACGTCAGGTCCGGCTCGACCAGCCGATCAAAGCTCTCGGGCTCTATCCGATCCGCATCGACCTGCACCCGGAAGTCTCGATCACCGTGACCGCCAACGTCGCCCGCTCCAACGAGGAAGCCGGCATTCAGGAGAAAACCGGCCGCGCCGTCGTGCGCTCCGACGACGATGAGGGTCCCGAGGCGGATGCCGCCAGCGAAGCCGAAAATATCTTCGACAATCCGGACGAGGAAGCCAAGAAATTGGCCGAAGCCCCCGAGGAAGGCGGCGAAAGCAGTCCCGGCGAGGCGGAAAAAACCGACACCTGACCCTCCCCTAAAATCATGTAATTTTACGAAAACGGCGCAGAAATGCGCCGTTTTTTGTTTTTATCCATTTGCCCCCTTGAAAATGATTCGGATCAATTCAAAATACTTAGACGGCGGGTAACGTTTTAAACGAATAGAACATTTGCACAGAATCGGGCTTCGACCATGTTGCTGGGCAGATTACTTGATCGTTTAATTAAAACGGGAACGCTGAACGTGATCGACGCGTTCGGCAAAATGCATGTTTTCGGCCACGGCGCACCGGCCGTCACCATCCGGCTTCATCATCCCTCGCTGCACTGGAAGCTTTTTTTCAACCCGCTGCTCCGTACCGGCGAAGCCTACATGGACGGCACTCTGACGATCGAGGACGGTTCGCTCTATGATTTCATCGCGCTGACCGGTCGAAACAAGGTTCATACGAACCCGCATCCGGTCGCCAAAGTCGTCGCCGGCGTCAATCGGCTTCTGCGCCGCATCCACCAGTTCAATCCGGCCTCGCGCGCCATCAAGAACGTCGCCCATCATTACGATCTGTCGCGCGAGCTTTACGATTTGTTCCTCGATTCCGCCCGGCAATACTCCTGCGCGTATTTCCCGACCGGCGAGGAAACCCTCGATGCCGCCCAGCAAAAGAAACTCGAGCATATCGCGGCGAAGCTCCTGGTCGAACCCAAGCAGAAAATCCTCGATATCGGTTCGGGCTGGGGCGGGCTCGCGCTGCACTTGGCCAAGCACCACGATTGCGACGTTACCGGGCTGACGCTCTCGCAAGAACAGATTCGTTTCGCCGGTCCCCGCGCCGAGGAAAGCGGCCTGGCCAACAAAGTCCATTACCACCTGCGCGATTACCGCGCCCAAACCGGCACGTTCGACCGGATCGTCTCGATCGGCATGTTCGAGCATGTCGGGGTCAACCATTTCGACGAATACTTCGGCAAAATGGCCGGCCTCCTAACGGACCGCGGCGTCGCTCTTTTGCACACGATCGGCCGCTCGGACGGCCCGGGCGTCACCAACCCCTGGATCCGCAAGTACATCTTCCCCGGCGGCTATATCCCCGCACTGTCCGAAATCGTCGGCGCGGTCGAACGGGCGGGGCTGGTGATCACGGACATTGAAGTTCTGCGGCTTCATTACGCCGACACCCTGCGCCACTGGCGGGAACGGTTCATGGCAAACTGGGACAAGGCCAAGATGCTGTACGACGAACGGTTCTGCCGGATGTGGGAATTTTACCTCGTCGCCAGCGAGGCCAGTTTCCGCTACATGGACAACGTCGTTTTTCAAATTCAAATCGCCAAGCGTCAGGATGCCGTACCGCTCACGCGCGACTACATCGGGGCCTACGAGCACGAATCGGCGCCCCGGATTTCCGGGCGGACGGGAACGCGCGCCGCGTAGGTGTGACCAAAAAACACCCTCTTATCCAAAACCTGCGGTTATCCCTTCTACTAACGCTATTCACAGGCGGTGGATAACTTATACTGCCCTAGTGTGACCCGCCATGACGACAGTGAGCATTGCAGCACCGGCGTCCGCCGAACCCACCGAAACGGGCGCCACATACCGAACACTTCCGCACAATATCGAAGCGGAAAAGGGATTGCTCGGCGCCATTTTCGTGGACAACCGCGCCTATGAGCGCGTTTCGGAATTTCTCCGGGCCGAACATTTCTTTCTGCCGGCGCACGGTCGCATCTTCGACGCCTGCCAGCGCCTGATCGAACGCGGCCAGATGGCCGATCCGGTCACGCTCAAACCGTACTTCGAACAAAGCGAAATGCTCGCCGAAATCGGCGGCCCGGCCTACCTCATCGATATCGCCGAATCCGCCGTCACCATCATCAATGCCGGCGAATACGGCCGGATCGTTTACGACCTCCACATCAAGCGCCAGCTGGTCATGCTCGGCGAGGATATGGTGAATCGGATTTACGGCGAAACCGCCGACGAAAGCGCCGTCGAACAGATCGAGGTCGCCGAGCAGAAGCTGTATGACCTGGCCACCGTCGGGGAATACGGCGGCGGCTTCGAGTCCTTCAAGGACTCCATCCTGAAGGCCATCGCGACCGCCGAAGCGGCCCATAAACGCGACGGCGGCCTGGCCGGCGTCACCACCGGTTTCATCGATATCGACAAACTGCTGGGCGGCCTGCACCCTTCCGATCTGATCATCCTGGCGGGACGGCCGTCGATGGGCAAAACCGCGTTGGCCACCAACATGGCCTACAACGCGGCGTATTCGTATTTGAAATCGGACGGCCAGGAAGGCGCCGTCGTCGGCTTCTTCTCGCTCGAAATGTCGTCTGAGCAATTGGCCGCCCGGATCATTTCCGAACAGACCAACATTTCGTCCGACAAGATGCGCAAAGGCGAATTGACCAACGAGGAATTCGGCCGCCTGGTGGTGGCAAGCCAGGAGCTTCACCGCGTTCCGCTGTTCATCGACGACACGCCCGCGCTCACCGTCAGCGCGCTCAGAACCCGGGCGCGCCGCCTCAAGCGCCAGCATAATCTCGGCATGATCGTGATCGATTACCTGCAGTTGATTTCCGCCGGACCGGGCTCGCGCAGCGACGGCCGGGTCCAGGAAGTCTCGGCCATTACCCGCGGCCTGAAAACCCTGGCCAAGGAACTGGACATTCCCGTGCTGGCGCTTTCCCAGTTATCACGCCAAGTCGAGCAACGCGACGACAAGCGGCCGCAACTTTCCGATTTGCGCGAATCGGGGTCGATCGAACAGGATTCGGACGTCGTTATGTTCATTTTCCGCGAGGAATATTACCTCGAACGCGGAGAGCCGATCCAAGGCCAACACGAAAGCGAGGACAATTACCGCAAGAAACTGGAGCGCTGGGAACAACGCATTCTCGAAACCCGGAACCTGGCCGAGATCAATGTCGCCAAGCAGCGTCACGGTCCCATCGGGACCCGCAAATTGTACTTCGACGGCACCTATACCCGATTCGGGGATTGGGACCGCGAACACGCCCCCTCGGCGCCGCAACCCTATTCGGCGCCCGCCCCGGCGCGGGTCGAGTCCCTGCCGCCCGCCGAAAACGACGACGACTCCCCGCTCGACGATCTTTAAGCGCCATTAAAATCTTCGATCCTGTATGCTGCTCCCATAGGGTTCGGCCCAAGGATGCCCCAAAATGTCTCGTCTGCCGACTGCCGGATACACCCCATGAGCCAGCTCGATCATTACGGTGCGATCTTGACGATCGACCTCGACGCAATCGCCGAAAACTACAAGCTCCTGCGCGGCACATTCACCGGCGGCGAATGCGCCGCCGTCGTCAAGGCGGATGCCTACGGCCTCGGCGCCGGCAAGGTCGCCCCCGCGCTCGCCCGCGCGGGCTGCGAAACCTTCTTCGTCGCCCAGCTGCAGGAAGGGATCGACCTGCGCGCGATCGTCCCAGCGGCCGATATCCATGTTCTGAACGGTCTTTTGCCCGGCACCGAATCGGTCTTCGCCGAATACCGCCTGGTGCCCGTTCTCAACAGCCTGGGCAATATCGAATCCTGGAAACGGTTTCTCGGCACGCAACCGCCCGGCGCCGTTCCGCCCGCCGACATTCACCTCGATTCGGGCATGTTGCGCCTCGGCCTGCCGCCCGAAGAGATCGCCGTCCTGGCGCGCGAACCGGACCGGCTCGACGGTGTCCCGCTCGCCGTTATTCTGAGCCACCTCGCCTGCGCGGCCGAACTCGAGCATCCATTGAACCCGCAACACCTAGCCGCGTTCAAGGAAGACTTGGCGAAACTGCCCACCGCGAGGGTCTCGTTTTGCGGGTCCTCGGCGATCTTTCTCGGGCCCGACTATCACTTCGATCTAGCCCGTCCGGGGGCCGCGTTGTACGGCATCAATCCGTTGCCCGGGCGGCCCAACCCGATGCGCCAAACCGTTCGTTTACAAGGGAAAATCCTGCAAGTGCGTGACGTTGACACCCCCCAGACCGTTGGCTATGGTGCGACCCACCGGATCACCCGGAAAGGAAAGATCGCCACCGTCGCCGTAGGTTACGCCGACGGTTTCTTCCGAACCCTCGGCAACCGCGGTTGCGGCTATATAGGCGACATCCGAGTGCCAATCGTGGGACGCGTCTCTATGGATCTCATCACTGTCGATGTCGGCGATGTCCCCAGTTCCCACCTCCATCCCGGCGCCCTGGTCGATCTGATCGGTCGCGATCGCGATCCCGACACCGTCGCCGAAGACGCCGGCACCATCGGTTACGAAGTCCTGACCGCGCTCGGCCCGCGCTATCACCGGGTCTACCGTAACGAAGCCGGGTAACGCTCCATGAACTTCCTGCAGCCTATCGGCCGGGTCTTCCTTAATTTCCTGTCCGCCACCGGAAAGTTGGGACTTTTCACCGGTTCCGCGCTGTCACATTGTGTGCGCCCGCCGCTTTATTTCCGCATCATCGGCCGGCAAATGTTCGAAATCGGCTATCTGTCCCTGCCCGTGGTCGGCCTGACCGCGATTTTCGCCGGCATGGTGCTTGCCCTGCAGAGTTATACCGGGTTCGCGCGCTTTTCCGCCGAAGGCGCCATCGCCAACGTGGTGGTGCTGTCCATCACCCGCGAACTGGGCCCGGTGCTGGCGGGCCTGATGATCGCCGGGCGGATCGGCGCGGCGATGTCCGCCGAGATCGGCACGATGCGGGTGACCGAGCAGATCGACGCCCTGACCACCCTGTCCACCAACCCGATGAAATATCTAATCGCGCCGCGCATCATGGCGGGCGTCATCATGCTGCCGTTCGTGGTACTGATCGCCGACATCATCGGCGTTTTCGGCGGCTATCTGGTTGCCGTCTACAAACTCGGCTTCAACCCGGCAAACTATCTCAAGAACACCTGGGACTTCATGGAGTTTCACGACGTGTTCACCGGACTCGTGAAAGCGAGCGTGTTCGGGTTCATCGTCACCTTAATGGGGTGTTATCACGGCTATAATTCCAAAGGCGGCGCCCAAGGCGTCGGCGCGGCAACCACGAACGCCGTGGTTTCCGCCTCTATTCTCATTCTTTCGACGGACTACATCCTGACCGAACTGTTTTTTGCCGGCAAATGAACGACGCCCAGCCCAAGATCCGACTTCGAAACGTGCAAAAAGCTTTCGGCACGAAGAAGGTCTTGGACGGAGTCGATCTCGATGTCGGCAAGGGTGAATCGGTCGTAATCATCGGCGGCTCGGGGGTCGGAAAGTCCGTGACCTTGAAGTGCATTCTCGGCCTGTTGGAAGCGGATTCCGGCAGCATCCAGGTGGACGGCGATGAGATCGTCGGCGCCGACGCCGAGACGCGCGAGCGGATCAATCAAAAGATCGGCATGCTGTTTCAAAGCGCGGCTCTGTTCGACAGCCTGCCGGTTTGGGAGAACGTGGCCTTCGGCCTGCTGGCCCAGAAAAAAGTGTCGCGGGCCGAGGCCAAGGATATCGCTGTCGCCAAGCTCGCCCAGGTGGGCTTGAGTGCCGGGGTGGCGTATCTGTCGCCGGCGGAGCTTTCGGGCGGCATGCAAAAGCGCGTCGGGCTCGCCCGCGCCATCGCCATCGATCCGGACATCATCTTTTTCGACGAGCCGACGACCGGCCTCGATCCCATCATGTCCGACGTGATCAACGACCTGATCGTCAAAACCACCGGCGACGTCGGCGCGACCGCGCTCTCGATCACCCACGACATGGTCAGCGCGCGCAAGATCGCCCATCGGATCGCCATGCTCTATGAGGGCAAGATCATCTGGTTCGGTCCGACCGCCGAGATCGACCGATCCAACAATCCTTACGTCGACCAATTCATCCACGGCCGCGCCGAGGGCCCCATCAAAATGAGGCTGAGGGCTTAACGGCGGAAAACAGGAGACCTTTTTGGCCCGCAGTAAAACCGAGTACGTCTGCCAGGATTGCGGCGCGAGCTTTCCCAAGTGGAACGGCCGGTGCGATGCCTGCGGAGCCTGGAACACCCTGGTCGAGGAAGCACCCGCCGAGACCGCGCCGAAGGGACTCGGCGCGAAACGCGGCCGCAGGATCGATTTCGTCGGCCTCGACGGCAAGGGCGAAGAAGCGCCGCGGCGGACCACCGGCATCGGCGAGTTCGACCGGGTATGCGGCGGCGGCCTGGTGGCCGGCTCGGCGATTCTGGTCGGCGGCGATCCGGGCATCGGCAAATCGACCGTGCTGCTGCAGGTCTGCGCCGCGCTGTCCGGTCCGTCCCGTTGCGCCTACATCACCGGCGAGGAAAGCATCGAGCAGTTGCGCCTGCGCGCGCGCCGTCTCGGCATCAAAAACACCGCCGTCGAACTGGCGGCGGCGACCTCGGTGCGCGATATCGTCGCGACCCTCGACGACGTGAACGGCCCCGACGTGGTCGTGATCGATTCCATCCAGACCATGTATCTCGACAACCTCGAATCCGCGCCCGGCACCGTCGCGCAGGTGCGCACCACCGCCCAGGAATTGATCCGCCTCGCCAAGCGGCGCAATTTCGCCCTCATTCTCGTCGGTCATGTCACCAAGGAAGGCCAGATCGCGGGGCCCCGGGTGCTCGAACACATGGTCGATACCGTGCTCTATTTCGAAGGCGAACGCAGCCATCAGTTCCGCATCCTGCGCTCGGTGAAGAACCGCTTCGGCCCGGCCAACGAAATCGGCGTGTTCGAAATGACCGACTCCGGCCTCGCCGAAGTGAAGAACCCGTCGGCGCTGTTCCTATCCGAGCGCGACGAGGACGTTACCGGCGCCGCCGTGTTCGCGGGCATGGAAGGCACCCGCCCGATGCTGGTCGAAATCCAGTGCCTGATCGCGCCGTCGTCGCTCGGCACGCCGCGCCGCGCCGTGATCGGCTGGGACAGCAGCCGCCTCGCCATGATCCTGGCGGTCCTGGAAACCCGCTGCGGGCTTGCATTCGCCGGGCAGGACGTCTACCTGAACGTTGCCGGCGGCTTTCGCATCACCGAACCGGGCGCCGATCTGGCGGTCGCCGCGGCCTTGGTTTCGGCCGCCACCGCCAAGGCAGTTCCGGCCAATACCGTGGTTTTCGGCGAGGTCGGCCTCTCGGGCGAGGTCCGATCCGTCTCGCATCTCGACGCCCGGCTGAAAGAGGCCGAAAAACTGGGCTTTACCGATGCCCTGTGCCCGCCCCGGCGACGGGCGCGCGGCAAAAAACCGGCCCCCGCCGAGGCCTCGACTGGTATAGACATAGCCGCCGTCGGACAGCTTTCCGATCTTCTGACATTCTTCAACGCCCCGGCCCCGCTCACCGCGGCGCCAAGCAAACCGGAGAAACGCGCCCACCATGGATAGCTGGCCTTTCAACATCACCGATTTGGCCGTTCTTTTCATCGTGTTGGTGTCGGCCCTGCTCGCGTTTGCGCGCGGTTTCGTCCATGAAGTGCTGTCCATCGCCGGCTGGGTCGGCGCCATTTTCGCCACGATTTACGGTTTTCCCTATCTCAAGCCGTTCGCCCGCGACCTGATCTCCTGGAAATTCGTCGCCGATATCGCCGCCGGCGCCGTGATTTTCATCGTCAGCCTGTTCGTTCTATCCCTCTTGACCGGGGCCGTCGCCAAGCAGGTCCGCGGCAGTGCCTTGAACGCGCTCGACCGGTCGCTCGGCTTTTTGTTCGGGATTTTGCGCGGGGCGGTCATCATTTGCCTGATCTACATCGGCATCGGGATGATCTGGTCGCCGAAAGAACAGCCGGACTGGCTGCGCGGCGCCAAATCGATCACGGCGATCCAATACGGCGCGGCCATGCTGAAGCTGCTGGTTCCCGGGGATACCATGCGAAAAAGCTCGGAAGCCGCCCAGGATACCGCCGACAAGGCGCGTAAAATGCTTGAAACGCAGCGCGTCTTGCGCGACATGATCGCACCGGAACCGAGAAGCGCCCCAAAGGACGCGCCGGAAGGATATAGGTCCAAGGAACGCCAGGACATGAACCGTCTCATCGAGGGCACCCCATAATGTTCGACGACCATCTTCACGAAGAATGCGGGGTATTCGGCATTTTCGGCCATAACGAGGCCGCCGCCCTTACCGCCCTCGGCCTGCACGCCCTGCAGCACCGGGGCCAGGAGGCCGCCGGCATCGTTTCCTTCGACGGCGAACATTTTCACAGCCACCGGGCCTTGGGGCTGATCGGCGACAATTTCAACTCGGAAGGCGTCATCAAGCCCTTACGCGGCCCGATGGCGGTCGGCCATACCCGCTATTCCACCTCCGGCGAAACGGTGCTGCGCAACGTCCAGCCCCTGTTCGCGGATTTCCAGTTCGGCGGCCTGGCGATCGCCCATAACGGCAATCTGACGAACGCCTATCGCATCCGCCGCGACCTGGTCCGGCGCGGGTGCATCTTTCAATCCACCAGCGATACCGAAATCATCGTCCACCTGATCGCCATCTCCGTCGGCCACCGGGTGGTCGACCGCATGACGGACGCCTTGCGCCAGATCGAGGGCGCGTATTCGCTGGTGTCGATCACCCAGAAGAAACTCATCGGCCTGCGCGACCCCCACGGCGTCCGCCCGCTGGTCCTGGGCCGCCTGGACGATGCCTATATTCTCTCGTCCGAAACCTGCGCGCTCGACATCATCGGCGCCACCTTCGAACGCGACATCGAGCCCGGCGAGATGATCGTGATCGACAAGGAAGGCGTGCATTCCCTGAAACCGTTCCCGCCGGCGCCGACCCGGTTTTGCGTGTTCGAATACATCTACTTTGCCCGCCCCGACAGCGTCATGGACGGCAAAAGCGTCTACGACATCCGCAAGCGGATCGGCGCCGAGTTGGCGCGCGAAAACCCGATCGACGCCGATCTCGTGGTGCCGGTACCCGATTCGGGCGTCCCCGCCGCCATCGGCTACGCCCAGGAATCGGGCATCCCGTTCGAACTCGGCATCATCCGCAATCATTACGTCGGGCGCACCTTCATCGAGCCTTCCGATAACATCCGTCACCTCGGCGTGAAACTGAAACACAACGCCAACGCCGCCTTCCTGAAGGACAAACGGGTCATCCTGATCGACGACTCGGTGGTGCGCGGCACGACCTCGGTCAAGATCGTCGAGATGGTCCGATCCGCCGGCGCCAAGGAAGTCCACATGCGCATCTCGAGCCCGCCCGTCACCCACTCCTGCTTTTACGGCATCGACACGCCGTCGCGCGGCGAGCTGCTGGCCTCGACCCATAATGTCGCGGAGATGGCCAAACACATCAAAGTGGACTCGCTGTCGTTCATTTCCGATAACGGCCTCTATCGCGCGGTTTGCGGCGAGGACCGTAACGTCGCCCTGCCGCAATACTGCGATGCCTGTTTCACCGGCGATTATCCGATCCGCCTGACCGACCAGGAAGACGGCTTGGCGCCGCGCCAGCTATCGCTTCTCGTCGAACCGGACTGACCCTGAGCATGACCGATAATCGACGTCTCGCAGGGCGGATTGCGCTCGTGACCGGCGCCTCCCGGGGCATCGGGCGGGCCATCGCCAAGCGCTTCGCCCGCGAGGGTGCGCACGTGATCCTGAGCGCGCGCACCCAGGGCGCGCTTGAGGAACTGGATGACGAAATCCGCGGCCTCGGCGGCCAGGCCACGCTGGTGCCGGGCGATCTCACCGACTTCGACAGGATCGACCATATGGGCCGGGCAGTGTTCGAGCGCTGGAAGCGCCTCGATATCCTGATCGGCAACGCCGGCCTGCTCGGCACCCTGACGCCCATCGCCCATCTCGATCCGAAGGTTTGGGATCAGGTGATGGCGGTCAACGTAACCGCGAATTACCGCCTGATCCGCAGTTTCGATCCGTTGCTGCGCGCATCCCCGTCGGGCCGGGCAATCTTTTTGTCCTCGACCGCCGGCAGCGAGGTGCGCGCCTATTGGAGCGTCTACGGGATCAGCAAGGCCGCGCTCGAAATGATGGTGAAGACTTACGCAGCCGAAACGGCAACCACCGACGTGCGCGTTAATATCGTCAATCCGGGCGCGACCCGCACGGCCATGCGCGCCGCCGCCATGCCGGGCGAGGACCCGGAAACCGTGAAACCGCCGGACAGCATCACCGGCCTGTTCGTCGATCTGGCCGCACCCGAGTGCACCAGCCACGGCGAGGTCTTCAAGGCCACCCCCACCCAATCGTAAAGAACGTTAAGGTACATAAAGGTAGACACCATGACGAACCGCGACCCCCGCCTGCTCACCCCCGGCCCGCTGACCACGAGCGCCGCCACCAAGGAAGTCATGCTGCACGATTGGGGCTCGCGCGACGACACGTTCATCCGCACCAACAAGCGGGTCCGCGCGCGGCTGCTCGAAATCGCGGGCGTCGAGGACAGCCACGTGTGCGTGCCCATGCAGGGCAGCGGCACCTTCGTCGTCGAGGCGACGCTCGGCACGCTGATGCCGCGCGACGGCAAGGCGCTGATCGTCATCAACGGCGCCTACGGCACGCGCATGACCCACATGCTCGACAGGATGGGCCGGGCCTACGTCACCTACGAAACCGCCGAGGACGTGCCGCCCGATCCGGCGGACGTCGATAAAATCCTGGCCGGCGACGGCGCCATCACGCACGTCGCCATGATTCATTGCGAAACCACGTCCGGCATTCTCAATCCCGTCGAGGTGATCGCGCAGACCGTCGCCCGGCACAAACGCGGTTTCCTCATCGACGCCATGAGCGCGTTCGGCGCCATCGCGCTCGATCCGGCGAAAGCGCCCTACGACGCGGTGATTTTTTCCGCCAACAAATGCCTCGAGGGCGTGCCCGGCCTCGGCTTCGCGATCGTCCGGCGGACCGCGCTGGAAGCCGCCGCGGGCAACGCGCACTCCCTGAGTCTCGATCTGTTCGATCAATGGAGCGCGCTCGAAAAAAGCGGGCAATACCGCTTCACCCCGCCGGTGCAGGTAATCTGCGCGTTCGAGAAGGCGCTCGAACAGTTCGATGCCGAGGGCGGCGTCGCCGGGCGCCACAAACGGTACGCCGGCAACTGCCGCATTCTGCTCGACGGCTTGCGCGAGATGGGATTCAAGACCCTGCTGTCGGACAACCTGCAGGCCCCGATCATCGTCTCGATCCACATGCCCGCCGATCCCAAGTTCGACTTCGAGGCGTTCTACAAGGCCATGCACGAAAAAGGCTACGTGCTGTATCCCGGCAAGCTCACCATCGCCGATACCTTCCGGGTGGGTTGCATCGGCGCGTTGGACGCGAACGACATGCGCGGCGCCTTGGACGCCATGCGCAAAACCCTCAAGGAAATGGGCGTGACGAACTGCGCCCCGGCCGGGGCGCCATAATCGGGAGGCATCATGTCAAGCGGCGTTTGGGAAACCGGGCTTTTGGCGTTTACGACCTTCTTCGCGACGGTCAGCCCGATCGACGTCGCCGCCCTGTTCGCCGCCATGACGATGACGGCAAGCAGCGGCCATAAACGGGCCATGGCCGTAAAAGGCGTTCTCATCGCCACCGGCATCCTTTTGGTGTTTGCGTTGTTCGGCAAATGGCTCTTGTCTCATTTGGGCATCACGGTGGCGGCGCTGCGCACCGCCGGCGGCATTCTGCTGTTTCTCATCGCGCTCGATATGGTGTTCGCCAAGCCGTTCGGCGGAACCTCGGCAACCGAGGAAGAAAAAGAAGAAGGCGTTCAGAAGGAAGACATCTCCGTCTTTCCCCTGGCGACGCCCCTGATCGCCGGTCCCGGCACGATGGGCGCCGTTATCCTCCTGACGGCGGAGCAGGACAGTTATCTCATCGAGGCGGCCGTCATCGCCGCGCTTTTGCTCGTGCTCGCGATAACCCTCGTCTGCCTTCTGGCCGCCGCCAAAATTCAGAATTTCCTGGGAATCACGGGGCTGAACGTCGTTTCGCGCGTCATCGGCGTGTTGCTGGCGGCGCTGGCCGTCCAATTTATCTTCGACGGCATTCGCACCAGCGGCCTTCTTCCGAGCGTTTCGTAAATAATCCGATACCCCTCTCGGTATTTTCCTATCGCCGGGGCCGCCAGGCGGCGGCGCGCTCCTCGCCTTTTTTTACGTCGAATTCGGTCATGCGTTTGACCAGGCGCGCACGCGCGGCAACGGCGTCGTAGCGCGGGTTCATCGCCAGGCAAGTCGCACGTCCGGGAATCGCAAGCGTGTACCACATGTAAGCCGCCACCGGATCGCGCTCGACCATCACGCCCGCCTCGTACACGCCGCCCATCAGAAACTGGGCGCACGAATGGCCCTGCTCGGCGGCCCGGCGGAACCACGTAACCGCTTCGCCTTGATCCTTCAACAGGCCGCGCCCCCGGTAATACAGCATCCCCATGGCGAACTTGGCCTCGACCAGATTGCCTTGCCGGATCGCGAGCTCATACCAGCGGATCGCGCGCAGCGGATCGGCGGTGACGATCTCGCCCTTGTCGTACAATTGCCCGAGCGCGAATTGCGCGCGCACGAAGCCTTGCCCGGCCGCGCGGCGATACCACTCGGCCGCCGCCGCGCCGTCACGCGCGACACCGCGTCCCGTTTCATAAAGCTGTGCGAGCTCGAATTGCGCCCGGGCCTCGCCCGCCCGGGCTTTCGGCGTCAGGGTCTGCGCCAAGCGCACGTAATCGATATCGCGCGTCGCTTGGCGTTCGTCCGCGGGCACCAGCCAGAACACGGCGGCGACGGCGCCCGCCGCGATCAGGGTTACGATAACGATCCGCCACAACATATCTTGTTATACGGGGTGCCGCCCGCCGCCGGGAGTCGGAAATCGGCGCGCGGTTACGGTCGGCCGTAACCGGAATCGCCGGAACCGGATCGGGGCTCGGGCTCGATCACGAGCGTGCGCTGCGGCGGCGGAATCTGGCCGTAGTTGTGATCGTTGCGGTTGTTCTCGAGCGCCTTGTAATCATGCGGGTTGGGCCGGTCGTAACAGGTCGCCGCACCGAGCGTCGGATAACAATACAGACCCGTCTGCTTGAGGTCTTTTTCGTCTTCCTTGCAGTAGGTCAGGCCGTTCTGATAACGCGTCGTCGAGCAATCCTTGCCGCTGCCGAACGACACGGCATGATCGGACAGCGTCTTGCCGGTGCTGGTCGTCGTGACGACCTCGGCGATGCCGTATTGCGCGCACGCGGACAGCATCAGCAAGGCGACCATGCCGAGCGCCAAAATCAGCGTGCGCAACGAAAACAAACGGGTGATCAGCATGGGCCCCACTCCCCTTAAATTTCCCACGATCGGCAGTCCCACCTACCGGGGCCAGGATGACTCCACCCCGGTTAAAGAGGGGTTAAAATCAGGCCGCGCGCCACCGGAACCCGTCGGCGGTAATACGTCTAACCCCTTGGTTTTACGATATTCTTTCGGATGAGGAGGCGTGATAAATTTACGGCACGGCACGCTACGGCACGAAAAAGCCCGTTTGATGCCTCAGTTTTTGGCGGACGGCCCAAGCGTTGGATTTGCCGATTGTTCGATCGACTCGGGTTGCCGGTCGATACGATAGAGAACGATTTCGATGCGGCGGTCTTGCTGCCGGCCTTCGGCCGTGTCGTTACCGGCGATCGGATATTGCGCGCGGCGCCCCAGGGTTTCGATGCGCGTCGGCGCAATGCCTTGCTCGACAAAATACGACTTAATCGCCTTGGCGCGCTCTAAAGAAATATCCAGGTTGGAGTCGTGGCTGCCGGTATCGTCGCCATACCCCTCGATGAGGACATTAAGCTTCAGGTCGCTGTGCAAACGTTCGACCATCGGATCGATCCACTGCTTATCACCCGGGCTCAGGGTCGACGTTTGTGTCCCGAGATGCGGCGGATCGGCCCAGTCTTCGATAGGGTCGAGGCGTATCGGATCGAGGATGTCCGCCGTATCCGACTTTTTCTCATTCCGTTCCGCCGGTTGCACCGAGGCCAGTAACGAGGCCGGTATCGGTGCCAGGCCGAGCGACGAAACCGCGCTATTTTGAAAATCCTTAATCTCCTGTTCCGCCTTCAGCTGGGCGGCCGCGGTCTCGGTGATATCGAGAGTCTCCCGAGGCATGTACGTATAATGAAAAGGCTTAGAGGACGGTTCGGCCTTAGGCGCCATTTTCAGCATGCGCTTCGTGGTCGCGAGCGATTCCAGGGCATATGCGTTAGGGGCTTGATCTGTAGGCGCCGCCTTGAAGCGTTCTTCGGTCTCCACCAAGACCGGATCGGATCTTTCGCATCCCGCAAGCACGGCACCGGCCATGAGCGAAACAACGAGAGCGGTATGAAGACGGCAAAAGAACAACATCTTATGAATCCTTCTTCGGTTTACCCCTAGCCGGATCGTCGGCGTGCCCTCGCTTCCGGCGCGCGCTTCCCGATGACGTTTTTATCTGCTCGAACCGCGCTTGGGTTCGGGCCGCCTCGGCCTTCGCCGTCGCGAGATGAAGATTGACGAGACTTTCGGAGATCAACTTATCGGCCTCGTCGTATTGCTCCGCGCTATTGGCCTGACGGGCCATCGCCATGAGTCCCGGCGCCAACTACCCGCAAGGACGACGACTGAAAAATAGTTTCTCTTTGCTCATCTATGTAATTTTAACAGCCCTCGGGATAAATCGCCTGTGATCGTTCGGTGAGGGGCCTAAAAACGTCTGAAAACCGCCGTAACTGAGAGCTTGTCCGCCGCCTGTTTTATCTGTATATTTATAAATACAGATAGCTTTTCCTAAGCCGAGAGCCGGCGCGCGACGCCCGGCCCTTTGCCCGGCCCTTAATCGTCCAGGAGGCATCCCATGACCCGCGTCACCATTCTCAACCCCAAGGTCGTCACCGACGACGCCAAGATTTCCAACGCCGCGCGCCTCGGCGCGCTCAAAAATATGCGGATCGGCTTCGTCGACAACAGCAAGCTGAACGCGGATATCTTCATCAAACGCGTAAGCACGGCTCTGACCGAAAAATTCGGCGCCGAAGTCGGCGAAGTGGTCCGCAAGCTTGCGCCCAAGGACGCGCTCAACGACGCCGAACTGGACCGCTTGGTGAAATACAACGCGGTCGTGCAGTGCTTCGGCGATTGCGGCACCTCGACCTCGATGACAGTCGCCGACGCGGTCGCGCTCGAAGCCAAGGGCATCCCGACCGCGACCGTGTTCAGCACCGCGTTCTCGGGCGCCGCGCGCCAACAGGCCGTCGGGCGCGGCCTCGCGCACCTGCCGTTGGTCGAAATCCCGCACCCCATGCACACCGCGACCCGAGACGCGATCCTGGAACGCGCCGACGCGGTCGTCGAGCAGATCGTCAAAACGCTGAGCGATCCCGCCCTGATCAGGAATGACATCGCGACGCAAGTCTCCGACGCGGCCATCGAGATCGACACCGACAGCCTCAACGATCTCGACAACCAGGAGCTGTTCTTCGAGCGCGGCTGGACGGATGGTCTGCCGATCGTGCCGCCGACGCTCGAAAAGGTGCAGGCGATGCTCGCCGCCACCAAGCGCGACCCCGCCGAACAGGTCGGCGCGATCCCGCCGCGCATGCGCATGGCGACCGTGGAAAAGATCGCCGTCAACGCCGTCATGGCCGGCTGCAAGCCTGCCTACTTCCCGGTCGTGCTCGCCGCCGTCGAGGCGATGCTCGATAAGGATTGCGATCTCTACGGCGCGCAGACCGCGACCAACATGAGCACGCCGCTGCTGATGCTGAACGGCCCGATCGTCGAGGCGCTCGGCGCCAATTCTGGACGCAACTGCTTCGGCCCCGGCAACCGCGCCAACGCCACCATCGGGCGCGCCGTGCGCCTGGTGTGCTGGAACGTCGGCGGCGAGATCCCCGAGGAGACCGACATGGCGACCCACGGCCAGCCGGGCAAGTTCACCTTCTGCTTCGCGGAAGCCGAAAGCGAGAACCCGTGGGGGCCGTTCCACGTCGAGAAAGGCTTCAAGGCCGAAGACAGCACCGTCACCGTGATCGGCGGCGCGTCCTCGCCGCACAACGTGTTCACCTACGGCTGCGAGAACGGCCAGGAAGTGATCGACCACTTCGTCGGCGCCCTGACCGCGCTCGGCAACAACAACATCATCTTCCCGAGCGGCCCGCTCTTGGTGTTCAGCCCCGAGCACGCCCAAGTGCTGGCGCGCGACGGTTTCACCAAGGAAAAAATCCGCGACTACATCTTCAAGCACGCCCGCATTCCACTGTCGCGCTTCGGCCCGCGCTCGGTGAAGGGCCTGCATCACCGCCGCTCGACCTGGTTTGAAACGGTCGGCGATCCCGATCACATCGGCGTCGCCGACAAGCCCGAGGATATTCAGATCGTGGTCGCGGGCGGGCCCGGCATTCACTCGCTGTTCATCCCGACCTCGTTCAGCCACCGCCCGGTGGTTCGCAAGATCGAGACAAATTAGGCGCGCGCCGCATGCTCGCTTACCGGGAGCTTTTGAAGGCGCACGAAGCCGAAGGCACGCTCTCGGATGCGATCTACGCCGTGCTGCGCCGGTGCATCGTCGAGGGCGCGTTGCCGCCCGGCAGCCGCTTGCAGCCCGGCGATCTGTCGGAAGAAATGAACGTCAGCCGCACGCCGGTGCGCGAAGCCCTGCGCCGGCTCGAGGCCGAGCAATACGTCTATCCGCAATCGCGCAAAGGCCTCGTAGTGCGCGCGCTCTCGGGTAAGGACCTGACCGAGATGTTCCAGATCCGCGAACAGCTCGAAGGCCTAGCCGCGCGCCTGGCGGCCGAGACGATCACGCCGATCGAGCTGGCGTCGTTGGAAGCGCTGGTCGCGCGCATGGCGGCGGAAACCGACAAGACCGAACTGCGCGCGCTCACCGGGCAGTTTCATTTACAAATCGCGGAAGCCGCCCGCAACGCCAGGCTCTACGAGATGATCCGCGAGCTTCAAGAAAGGGTGCGCCAGTTCGAGCAGTCGACGCTGTACATGAGCGGCCAGCCCGCCGAGGCGATCAAGGAACACCGCGCGCTCATCGAAGCCATCAAAGACCGCGACGCCGACGCCGCCGAACGCGTGGCGCGTGAACACCGCAAACGTACCCTCGAGGTGCGCCTCGGGATGGCGGCAAGAAACATTGAAGCCTCATCCTGAGGAGCGCCGTCACCTCTCCTTCGGGACGGCCGCATAGCGGCC
The DNA here is from genome assembly GCA_040904505.1 of Rhodospirillales bacterium. GTDB lineage: Bacteria > Pseudomonadota > Alphaproteobacteria > Rhodospirillales > CALINB01 > CALINB01. The sequence continues at coordinate 25,167 of JBBDTH010000056.1, forward strand.
TCCTCAGGATGAGGGGACGGCGCGTCTCGAAGGATGAACGGGAATAACGTCCGCGTCTAATGCTGCTGCCTGCCCAAGCCGCCGTCGACCGGCAGCACGATCCCGGTGATGTAGTGCGCCAGCGGCGAACATAGATAGACCACTGAATATGCCACATCCTCGGGCTCGCCCGGCTCGCCGGACGGGATCATCGGGTCTTCCGTGCGCTCCGTCACGATATGCACGTATTCGCTCGCGGCCTTGGTGCCCTTGATGAGCCCCGGCTGTACGCAGTTGATGGTGACGCCTTGGCGCCCAATGGGCCGGCACAGGCCCTTCGACCACGCCTGCAGCGCGCCCGAGGCGGCATATTCGACGCCGAGGTCGTAGGGCTCCGAGCCGCCGACGATGGTGACCACGCGGCCCCAAGCGTTCTTGGTCATGCCGGGGAGAAGCGCATGGGTCAGAGCGCGCGGAAACTCGAACTCGGTCGTCATTTCCGATTTCCATGCCGCGTCCGCGATATCGATGGGCGTGTTGACCGCCGTTTTCAAACCGGCCGTAGCGTTCACGAGGATGTCCGCGCCGCCCGCCTGTTTCGCGACCGATGCCGCCGAGCCCGCATCGGTGTAATCGACGCAAATGCCTTTTTCGGCGCCGGTTTCCTTCACGGCGGCATCGAGCACGCCTTGATCGTTCGCCACCGCGATCACCGAAACGCCCTCGCCCGCGAGGGCTTTTGAAATCGCCTTACCGATGACATTCTCGCAGCCGGTGACGACGGCGGTTTTTCCCTTGAGTTGCCAATCCTGTGTCATGTTTTTTTCTTCCCCTTAAAATCAAATAACGCCTGAACCCGCCTTAATAAGCGTACCGCCGGAACCCGCCGTCCACGGGAATGACGGCACCGGTGATGTAACGGGCCAGGGGCGAAGAAAGAAACGTCACCAGATGGCCGATATCCTCGGCAACGCCGAAACCGCCGGTGGCGATCCACTTGCTGGTGTGATCCATCTCCTCCTTGGTGTAGTTGCGCAGGATCTGTTCGCTCACGATCTTGCCCGGCGGAATGGAATTGACCGTCACGTTATGCCGTGCGATCTGGCGCGACAGGCCCTTGGCCCAGCCATGCACCGCCGCCTTCGGCGGATTGGCCGTGCGCATGTCGCGCGGTTCCGTCTTTCCCGTGATATTGATGATGCGCCCGTATTTCTGCTCGACCATGCTCGGCACCAAGGCCAACGAGAGTTGGCGGATGACGCCGTAATTGATCAGCATTTCGGTGTCCCAAATTTCGTCGGGGGCGTCGAACGGCATATTGCCCGGTGCGTCCGGGTTCTTGCTGCGCCCGGCCGAGTTCACCAGGATATCGACGTGCCCGAGAATTTTCAGGGCGTCGTCCTTCAGCTTGTAGGCCGCGCGCGGCGCCAACAGGTCGGCGCCGACCACTTCGGGTCGCGGCCCACCCTCGGCCTCGATTTCATCCGCCAACTCGTCAAGAAGGTTGGTGCGCCGCGCCGACAGCAGAACCTTCACCCCGGCCGCCGCCAGACACTTCGCCGAACCCCGGCCGATGCCTTGGCTGGCGCCGGTCACCAGCGCGGTCCGGCCCTCGAGTTGAAGCTCCATTCCCATGGATTTTGCCTCCCTTATTTCGTGAATTCATCATTGGTTTTCGGATCGGACCATTAACCTAAAGTCCGGGAGGCATTCAGGCAACTTTGTTTTCGAGTACGCCGAGCTTATCGATGCTGAGCGTCACCGTGTCGCCTTTTTTGAGATATTTGGGAGGATCGAAGCCGATCCCGACACCCTGACAGGTGCCGGTCGCGATGATGTCGCCGGGTATCAGGGTCATGACGCGTGAAATCGTCTTGATCAGCGTCGGCACGTCGAAGATCAGGTCGCTCACTTGGGCGCGCTGGCGCACCTCGCCGTTGACCTTGGTTTCGATCCAAAGCGTGCGGATGTCGCCGATCTCGTCCTTGGTCGCGAGATAGGGGCCCATCGGACAGAATCCGTCGATGCTCTTACCGAGAAACCATTGGTTATGATCCCGTTGAATATCGCGCGCGGTCACGTCGTTGATGATGGTGTAGCCGAAGACGTGATCGAAGGCTTTGCTTTTCGGAATGCCTCGGCCCTTCTTGCCGATCACGACGCCGAGCTCGACTTCGTAATCGGTCGATCGGGAATAATCGAGATGCGCGGGGATCGACGCGCCCGGCCCGATCACCGTGCCCGGCGCCTTGGTGAAGATAATTGGAAACTTCGGCTCGCTCACGGCCGCCTTGCCCGCGTCGAAACCGCTTTTGTCGAATTCGTTGGCGTGCGTCCGGTAATTGAGGCCGACGCAGAGAATGTTGCGCCGGGGCTCGGGCACCGGCGCCAACAGCGTCACCGTATTGCGTGCCACGCGGGCGCGCGGACCGGCGGCCTTCACGGCGCGCGCGATTTTCCGCAGCATGCCGGGACCGGCGGCGATCACGGCGTTCATGTCCTGCGGCAAGGTGCGGTCGGCTTTCGCCACATCGACGATCGCCCTATCGCCGTCGATCAACACGCCGAGCCGGTGCCGGCGTTGCCGGGAAAATGTGACGAGACGCATACGGCCCCTCTTATCGCTAGCGCTGTTTTTTAACGGGCTTTGGACATCATTGAATGCCAATATAGAATTGGCATTCGAAACATGGAACACAGGATTTGATAAAGTACCGCCGAAAAATTCAAATCCATCGCACGAATGGTTCACCAATCGGATGATTGGTCATTGCAACGCACGACGACGGATGAACGGAACACAAATATGTATGCGGTTATTTTCGAAGTCGAACCGACGGACGCGGGCAAACGGGAATACCTCGATATCGCCGCGGCGCTCCGGCCCGAGCTCGAGAAGATAGACGGCTTCATCTCGATCGAACGGTTCGAGAGCCTCGCGATCAAGGGCAAGCTGCTGTCGCTGTCGTTCTGGCGGGACGAGAAAGCGGTTCGCGCCTGGCGCGACCATACCCACCACCGGGAGGCCCAGAATCGGGGCCGCACGGCATTATTCAAGGATTACCGAATCCGGGTTGCCGAAGTGGTCCGCGATTACGGTCCCGACGAACGCGGCCAAGCGCCTGAAAACCTTGGCTGAAAAGCATTCGCGGCCGTTTTGCCCTCGCTTCGCCGCCGACGCCGCGCGCCGGGTTTCAGCAAAAACATTGAAAGGTAAGGCCTTTTTCGGCTAACAAGCGCGGGCACGCCGTGCCGAACCCGTGCTTTTCACGGCTTACGGCATTCGAATTTTGGAGACGCTCTGTGGCCGATCATACCGACGATCATATTTTTGACGAAATCGAGGAAGATCTCCGGGCCGAGCGTTACGCCAAGCTTTGGAAAGCCTACGGTAAATACATCATCGCCGCGCTGGCGATTCTCGTCGTGGCGGTCGCCGGATATCAAGGCTGGCGCGCCTACGACCTCAAGGTCCGTTCCGAACAAAGCGACCGCTTCGCCGGCGCCCTGACGCTCCTCGCCGACAAGAAACCGGCCGAAGCGCAAAAAGCGTTCGCGGCCCTCGCGGACGAAGCCGGTACGGGCTACCGCTTTCTCGCCCGCCTGCACGCGGCGGCCGCTGCGGCGGAAAACGGCGAGACGGCGAATGCCCAAAAACTCTACGACGCCATTGCCGCCGATAGCGGGCTCGACCGGATGTATCGCGATCTCGCGACGCTGCTCTCCGTCCTGACCGGACTCGATACCGGCGATCCGGCGGCATTGCGCGAACGCCTGACGCCGCTGATGGCCGACGACAATCCCTGGCGCTACAGCGCCAAGGAGACCGCCGCCCTGCTCGACATCCGTGCGGGCAACCGCAAACAGGCCTATGATCTTCTCGACGCCCTTGCCAAGGACGCCGCCGCACCGCAAGGCATCCGCATGCGTGCCGCCGAACTGTCGGCCGCGGTAAAACCATGAGGCATAAGGCATCGATGCAAATGTTCTTCCCGGGAAAAGCCCGCCGCTTGGTGGCCTCCATCGCCGTTCTGCTGATACTGGCCGGCTGCGATACGTTCGACGATTGGTTCTTCAAGCCGCCGCCGCCCCTGCCGGGCAAGCGCGTCTCCGTGATGGTCAGCCAACGGGCGATCACACCGGACCCGCAACTGCAGGAAAAGGGCATTCTTCTCCCGGCTCCGACGCCGAACCCGGATTGGCCGCAAGCCGGCGGGTACGCCAATCACGCCATGCACCACATCGAGGTCGGCGACTCCCTGAAACCCGTCTGGAAAGAGGACATCGGCGACGGGTCGGGCAGCGAGGTTCGCTTGATCGCCTCGCCCATCGTCGCGAACGGCCGCGTCTTCACGATCGACGTGGACTCGGAAGTTCGGGCCTATGACGTAAAGAACGGCCGGCGCCTCTGGCGTAACGACATTACGCCGAAAAAAGAAGACGACGGCCACATGTCCGGTGGCTTGGCTTACGAAAACGGCATGCTCTACGTGGCGACCGGATTTGCCCAAGTGATCGCCATGAATCCCGAAAACGGACAGGTCGTCTGGCGCCAAAATGTCGGCGGACCGATGCGCGCGGCCCCGACGGTCCGCGGCGGCCGCGTCTTCGTCATCACACTCGACAACAAACTGCATGCCCTGAGCGCCAAAAGCGGCAAACCCTTGTGGAGCTTCACCGGCGCCGGCGAAGTGTCGAGCCTGCTCGGCAGCGCCAGCCCCGCCGTCGATTCCGGCATCGTCGTCGCACCGTTTTCCTCGGGCGAACTGGTCGCCCTGCGCGTCGAAAACGGCCGCTTGTTGTGGTCGGAGTCCCTCGCCACGGTGCGGCGCTCGACAACCGCGATTTCGACGTTCTCGCACATTCGCGGCCGTCCGGTTATCGATCGGGGTCGTGTCATCGCCGTCAGCAACGGCGGCCTCATCGCCATGTTCGACCTCAGCACGGGCCGCCGCGTCTGGGACAGCACCATCGGCAGCTACGAAAATCCTTGGGTCGCCGGCGACTACATTTTCATGGTAACGCACGAATCCGAATTGATCTGCCTGGAGCGCGATTCAGGCCGCGTCTATTGGGTTCTGGCGCTGCCGCAACACGTCGACAACAATATCCAGAAGCCCGCCATCATCTGGACCGGCCCCCTGTTGGCCAGCGACCGCTTGATCGTCGCCGGTTCCCACGGCCGAGCCTTGGCCGTATCGCCCTATACCGGACAAGTCATCGGCGTCGAAAAAATGCCCAGCGGGGTTACCGTGTCGCCGGTCGTCGCCGGCAAGACCGTTTATTTTCTCACCGACAACGCGGACCTGATCGCCTATCGGTAAAGCGCGCCGGCGTTTGCAACAGGTGGAAAACCATGAGCTTCACTGTAGCCGTCGTCGGTCGTCCGAACGTCGGCAAATCGACACTGTTCAACAGGCTGATCGGGAAACGTCTCGCGCTTGTCGATGACACGCCCGGCGTCACCCGCGACCGCCGGGAGGGTATCGGCAAGCTTGGCGATCTGGAATTCACCGTCATCGATACCGCCGGGCTCGAGGAGGCCGACGACGACAGCCTGACCGGGCGCATGCGACTGCAAACGGAACAAGCACTAAAAAGCGCCGATGTCGCGCTTCTGGTGATCGATGCCCGCGCCGGGATCACCCCGCTCGATCAATATTTCGCCGATTGGCTTCGCAAACAGCGGATTCCCTTGCTCCTGATCGCCAACAAATGCGAGAGCGCGAAAGGCCGGGAGGGCCTGTATGACGCGTACTCGCTCGGCCTCGGCGATCCGGTGCCCGTATCCGCCGAACACGGCGACGGCATGAATCTTCTGTACGAGGTCCTGGCGCCGTTCGCCGACAAGGCAGATGACGAGTCCCCCCGAGTCGAAGATACGGCCGAAGACACGGCCACAGACATGACCGAGGACACAACCGAAGACGCGGACTCCGCGCCGTTGCATTTGGCCATTGTCGGGCGGCCCAACGTCGGAAAATCCACCCTCGTGAATAAACTGGTCGGCGAGGAGCGCCTGCTCACGGGCCCCGAAGCAGGCATCACCCGCGACTCCATCACGGTTTCGTGGAATTTCAAGGGCAGGCCCATTTCCCTGATCGACACCGCGGGCCTGCGCCGGCGCGCGCGGGTGTCGGAAAAACTCGAATATCTTTCCGTCGGCGATACCCTGCGAACAATTCGTTTCGCCCATGTCGTCGTTTTGGTTCTCGATTCCGACGTGATGCTGGAGAAGCAGGATCTTACCATCGCGCGCATGGTGATCGAGGAGGGCCGCGCGCTCGTCATCGCCGCCAATAAATCGGATCTGATCAAGCAGACCAAAAACGCCCGGCAAAAGCTCGCGGACCGTCTGGAGAAATCCCTGCCGCAAGCCCGCGGCATTCCGATTGTGACCTGCTCGGCCCTCACCGGCCAAGGGCTCAAGACCCTGCTGCCGGAGGTCCTGAGAATTTACGACATCTGGAACCGGCACGTGCCGACGGCGCAACTCAACCGCTGGCTCGAAGCCGTGCTCGAACGCCACCCGCCGCCGATGGCCAGCGGCCGGCGCGTGCGGCTCCGCTATATAACCCAAGCCAAAACCCGGCCGCCGACGTTCGCGATCTTCACGTCGCGCCCCTTGGGCATACCGGAATCCTATACCCGCTATCTCGTCAACAACCTGCGCGAAACCTTCGATCTGCCCGGCGTACCGATTCGCCTGTATCTTCGCAAAACCGAGAATCCTTACGCAAAAACATGATATCCCGCCTCGCCGGTTTGCTTTTCGCCCGCCACGGTTGCCTGATCTTTCTGGGCGGCTATTTCTTATTGCTGCTTGCGTTGAGGATCACCCTGTTTCACGGGTCCTCGGAAGACGACGCCGAACAACTGTTCTTCTCTCAAGCCGTTTCCTGGGGCTACAAGGTCAATCAGCCGCCGCTTTACACCTGGCTCGTTATTCTGTTGCAAAAAGCCGTCGGCGTAAGCGAGGCCTCGGTCGCGATCGTCAAATATTCGGCCCTGTTCGCAATTTATTATTTCATATACCGCGCCGCCGAGGAAATCTTCGACGATACCGTTTACGCCGCCCTGAGCACGCTGTCGCTGCTCGCGATATTCTACATCAACTGGGATGCGGTGGTGAATTACAGCCATACGGTGCTGATGGCCGCTTTCCTTGCCGCGACGCTGTTCGCCGTGCTGCGGCTCCCCGCGCGCAACGGCATCCTATCATACGTCGTCCTCGGTGCGCTGCTCGGCCTCGGCTTGCTGTCTAAATATAATTTCGCGCTGTTTCTGGTTCCGCTGGCGATCGCGGCGGCGGCGTCGAAAAACTTACGCGCGCACCTGTTCACGCCGAAAATTTTGATCAGCCTTGCCGTCGCGGCCGTCCTGATCGCGCCCCACGCGGCCTGGCTCCTGGGCAGCCCGGGCAGCATCAAAACCACGCCGGAATACATGGATGTCGCCGGCGGCGCGGGCTCGGCAATCGTCCGCACGGCAAAAGGGGTGCTCGATGCGGCGGCCGGCGCGGTTCTTTTCCTCTCGCCGCTATGGCTTTTGTACCTTGTATTTTTCCGCCGTGCGTTCGCTCCTCTCACCGGCCGCGTCTCGGACGGGTTCCTTTCCGATAGCCGGATTGCCGACCATTCGGCAGGGGCCGAAGCGGACCGGCGCTTTTTCGAAATCTATTTTCTGGCGTTCGGCGCGTTGGCCGTGTTGGGCATTGCGGCGTTTACCCTTGCCGGCATTCGCAATCATTGGATGATACCCCTGCTGCCCTTCTCACTTTATATGATGCTGCGCATCCGGGCGGTGTCGCCGCGGCGCGCGGTGCTGGAACGGTTCGCCGTCCTGCTCGCGGTCTTTGCGTTCGCCGTCGTGATCGCGCTGACCGTCCGCGCGTTGACCGCGCCGAATTTCTGCAAGAAGTGCAACTTCTTCTTCCCATACGCCGGCCTAGCCGAGCAGATCAAGACCGCCGGCTTCGACCGCGGCACGATCCTCGTCAACGATCTGCCCAATCAACTCGGCGGCAACCTCCGCCGTTACTTTCCCGAGTCGAGGATCATCAGCCGGCGCTATGCCTATTTCACGCCCGTGCTAAAACGCGACGGTGGCAAATGTCTGCTGGTCTGGAACGAAAGCCCCTGGGCTCATAAAAATACCCGGGCGGTCGTCGTCGCCTTGGCCGAACGGAAACTCGGCCTATCGATCCCCGCCGGCCTTCCGAGCCGATACCTCGAAGCCCCGTTGCCCCGGTCGAAAAACCGCACCGCCAAACTCGGCTATCTGATTCTGCCGGACTGCGGTTAAGCGGACGTTCTCCCCGTCTGCCGCGGGCATCTTTGCCGGGTTTATTGCAGGTTTTCGCAAGGTATTCTCCGGTATACTTCTCAATGTACAGGGGATTCAAAACCTGCATATAATCTTGCGCTTTTTTATTGGTGCCTTTGAGGGAGCGGGGCTCCATGGATATCATCAAGATCGCGACACGCCGCCCGACGGCCATCATTGCCGTCGGTTTGATGGTCGTCATTCTCGGCTTCGTCGCCATCAGAACCATCCCCATCCAGCTCACGCCGGACGTGGACAAACCGCTCCTGCAAATTACGTCCTTCTGGCCCGGCGTCTCCCCGCTTGAAGTCGAACGCGAGATCACCAACCGCATCGAGCAAGAACTGGTCGGCGTGCCCGGCGTCGTCGATATCCGCGGCTTCGCGCAACTCGGCCGCGCGCGCGTCTATCTCGAGTTCGATATCAACCAGGATATGGACAGGGCGTTCACGGTCGTGGCGAGCCGGTTGAATAATATCTCGACCGAGTTGCCCGAAGACGCGACCGACCCCGTCATCAAAACGACGGATTCGGACGATCAGCCGGTTGCTCGACTCGTCATCACGCGTCTGCCGGGCAATGCCCGCGATCTCGAAACCTACGGCGATTTCGTCGATACCATCGTCACCGACCGCATCGAGCGCGTGTCCGGCGTGTCCCAGGTTTCGGCCGCCGGCGGCAGCCTCGGCGAACTGCAGGTCATCATCGAGCCCGAGCAGATGGCGCAGTACCAACTGACCGTCCCGAACATCCTGCAGGCATTGCGCCAAGCGAGCATCTCCGCGACCGCGGGCGCCGTCGACGAGGGCAAGCGCCGCTACCTTGTCCGCACCGATTCCGAGGCTTCCAGCGTCGAACGGGTGCGCGAAATCGTCCTGAAGTCGATTCACGATCCCGTGACGAATGCCATCCGGCGGATTCGCGTTTCCGACATCGCCACGGTGCAGTTCGGTTACAAGGAGCCCATCACGAATCGCCGATACCTCGGCGAAACCGCGATCCGGATCAATGTCCTGCGCAACCCCGGCCAGAACGTGATCGAGGTGATGCGGAACCTCGATAAGGCGCTTGAAGAGCTCAACGACGGCATCTTGAAGCGCCAGGGCCTCAAGGTCATCAAATATTACGACGAAACCGACTACATCAATTCCGCCATCAACCTGGTGAATCAGAACATCTACGTGGGCGGCGTCTTGGCGGCGTTCATCCTGCTTCTGTTCCTGCGCTCGTTCGGCGCCACCCTGATCGTTTCCTTCGCGATTCCCCTGTCCGTCGTCGGCGCGTTCGTCGCCATGGCGGGCCTCGGACGCTCGATCAACGTCATTTCGCTCGCCGGCATCGCGTTCGCGGTCGGCATGGTGGTGGATGCCGCCATCGTCGTCCTCGAGAATATCTACCGGCACCGGGAAATGGGCAAATCGCCCCTGACGGCGGCCTACGACGGCGCCAAACAGGTCTGGGGCGCCATTCTCGCCTCCGTGCTCACGACCGTCGTGGTCTTCATCCCGCTGCTCGTGCTTAACCTCCAGGCCGGCCAGTTGTTCCGCGACATCGCGGTCGCGATCTCCGTGTCGGTGCTGCTGTCGCTGCTGGTCGCCATCACGGTGATCCCGGCCCTGACCAGCCGAATGCTCGGCAAGGCCGACGGCAACCAAACGTGGGTCAAGCGGCGCATCCCGATCGTCGACGATATCGCCGAAAAATTCGTTGACGGTGTTTTGGTCTTGATCCGCATGATCATCCGCAGCAAACCGGCCGCCGTCGGCGTCGTTCTGCTTCTCTGCGGCGCGACCGCGGCGGCGACCTTCCTGTTTCTGCCGCCGCTCGACTACCTGCCGGACGGCAACCGCAACTTCGTGATCGGCCGGCTCAAACCGCCGCCGGGCTACAACCTCGCCACGACCTATGCCATGGCCGAACAGATCGAGAAGGAGGTCAAACCGTTGTGGTCTTCAGTCAGCGGCCCGGATGCCAAACCGGACGAGCCGCCGAAGATCGATGCGTTCTTCTTCCTCGTGATCCGCGATATGATTTTCATCGGCGTCAGCGCCGTCGACCCCACCCGGGCCGCGGAGCTCGTGCCGCTCCTGGAAAAGCCGATCTTCAAGGAACCCGGCATGCGCGGCTGGGTCGCCCAGGACTCGCTGTTCCGCCGGCTCGGCGGCGCCCGCGTGATCAACCTGGATTTCGTCGGCCCCGATCTTAACGAGCTGCTGGCGGTCGCCCGCAAAGCCGACGACCTGATCCGCGACGTCTTGCCGAGCAAGGAAGGGACCAAGGTCCGCCCCCTGCCGGGCCTGCATCTGGCGGCGCCGGAAATCCGCCTGACGCCCGATTACGTGCGGCTGGCGAACGCGGACATGACGGCGCGCGATTTCGCGCAAACCGTCAACGCGCTCAACAAAGGGGTCAAGGTGCTCGAGATCAACGTCGGCAGCCGCCGCATGGATCTGACCTTGATGGGCCCGCGTCACAACATAAAGGAAACTCAGGGAATCTCCAACTTGCCGGTCGTGCTGCCGTCGGGCACCATCGTTCCGGTCAGTTCGCTGGCCAGCACGACGGTGACGGCCGGACCGGAACAAATCCGCCATTACAACCTGACCCGCGCCGTGCGCCTGCAAATAAAACCGGCGGACAGGATGCCCCTCGAAACGGTCATTAACAAGATCAACGCCGAAGTCACCGGCGTTCTTAAACAGGAAGGCCTGCCCGATAACGTCGGGATCGTCATGTCCGGCGCTTCGGACAGCCTCACCGAAACCTGGGGCGGCCTCAAGTTCAACCTTATCATCGCCGTTCTGATCGTCTACTTGGTGATGGCCATTTTGTTCGAAAGCTTCGTCTATCCGGCCATCATCATGCTGTCGATCCCGTTGGCGACGGCGGGCGGCATCGCCGGCCTCGGCTTTCTCAACACGATCAAATATCAAGCGCTCGACATGATGACGATGCTGGGGTTCGTGATCCTGATCGGCATCGTGGTGAACAATGCTATCCTGTTGGTCGACCAAACCCTGCAGCACTTGCGTAAGGACGGCATGTCCCCGGAAGACGCGATCATGACGGCTACCCATAACCGGATGCGCCCCATTTTCATGTCGACCCTGACGACGGTGTTCGGCCTGATGCCGCTGGTGCTGTTCGCGGGCGCGGGTTCGGAATTGTACCGGGGCCTCGGCTCGGTGGTGTTGGGCGGCCTGACGTTGTCGGCCATCCTGACGCTCCTGATCATTCCGTCTCTGCTGTCGCTGTTCCTGCGTAAGATGGACGCGGCCGAGGAAGCGGCCGATCCTCTGCACGTCGTCGCGTCGAACGCGCCCTCCCGGGAACCGCCGACCCGCCTCGCCGGGGAATAGGCGGATTAAACGGCCGGTTAAACAGTCAAACGGTTATAGGCGTCGAGCGCGGCGACCTTGTAGCACTCGGCCAGCGTCGGATAATTGAAAACCGTCGTCATGAAATAATCGAGACCGCCGCCGAGCGCGATGACGGATTGGCCGACATGAATCAGTTCGGTCGCGCCCGTGCCGATGGCGTGAACGCCGAGCAGCTTCCGGTTCTCGGCATGAAAAATCAGCTTCAGAAACCCGCTGTCATCCCCCAGGATTTGCCCGCGCGCGATTTCTCGATAGCGCGCGACGCCGGTTTCATAGGGGATTTTCTCGTTGGTAAGCTCCTGTTCCGTGCGCCCCACCATGGAAATTTCCGGAATGGCATAAATGCCGACCGGAAAATGTGACGGCATCGGCCCCGCCTCTATGCCGAAGGCATGGCAGGCCGCCAGCCGGCCTTGCTCGGACGACGTCGCCGCTAAGCTAGGAAAGCCGATGATATCGCCGGCGGCGTATATGTGCGGCACGGCGCTTCGGAAATGTTCATCGACCGCCAACCGGCCGCGGCCGTCGGCCTCGAGGCCGGCCTTGTCGAGCCCCAGCGCATCGGACGCCCCGACCCGGCCGGTCGACGTCAACACCAGATCGGCAACCAAGCGTTTGCCGGACTCGAGATAAACGACCGCGAGTTTCGGGTCGTCGTCGCGCAGTTCGATACGATCGACGGCTTCGCCCAACCGAAAGGAAACGTCCTTGGCGCGCATCTGATGCACCAACTCGTCGACGATTTCGGTGTCGAGGAATTCGAGCGGCCGCGTCCGGCCGTCGACGACCGTGACCTCGACACCCAAGGCGGCGAACATCGACGCGTATTCGATCCCGATCACGCCACAACCGATCACGACCATGGTTCGCGGCAGGTCCGTAAGTTTCAGGATATCGTCGCTGGTAATCACGCACGGCAAATTGTCGCAGAGTGCGCGCGGCCGCGCCGGCTTCGTCCCCGTTGCGATCAGAATTTTATCGGAACTGACCGCCCTCGTTCCTTGCGACGACCGCACCGTGACGTCATGGGGGCCGGCGAAACTCCCCGTTCCCGGAATGATATCGACGCCGTTGCGGCGCAACTGTTCGCGTTGCACGCGCGCTTCGCGAACGATAATATCGCCGACCCTGGCGTACAATGTTTCCACGACCGGCCTGTCGGCGGCGCGGGCGGGCATGTGCCCGACGTGAAAGGCATCATGGCCGTTGGATAGGAACAACACGGCTTCCCGAAACGTCTTGCTGGGAATGGTTCCGGTATGAACGCAAACCCCGCCGATATCCGCCTCGCACTCGACGATGGCGACGCGCTTGCGCAGCTTGGCCGCCTGAACGGCGGCGCGCTGGCCCGCCGGACCGCTGCCGATACAAAGAAAGTCGAAGTCGCGGGCGCCGCTCAAAACCATCCCCCCAAGCCCATCATTTAAACGAGACACAATAGGCCCTTCGCGGCGCTTTTCGCAACGCAGCGTTGCCGCGCGGCGCGGTTCCTAAATCCGGAAGCTAGAACCGAAGCGCCTTCACCTGCACCACCTGCGGCAGCGCGCGCACGGCCTCGATGACGGACGCGTCCGCCGGCTGGTCGATCTCGACCAGGGCGATCGCGTCGCCGCCCTCCTCATCGCGCCCCAGGTGGAAGGTCGCTATGTTGATCCCGGCATTGCCCAGCAGCGTGCCCAAAGAGCCGATAAAGCCCGGCTTGTCCTGGTTGGTGATGTAGAGCATGTTCGGACCCAGCCGGGCATCGATCCCGATGCCCTTGATGTTAACCAGGCGCGGGATTCCCGCGTCGAACAACGTTCCGGACAGACTGCGGGTTTGATTTTCCGTCGTCACGGTCAGGCGAATAAGGGTCTGATAACTGTCGCATTCCGGGCAGTGGGATTCGGACACGCTGATGTCGCGCTCCTTGGCGATCGCGGGTGCATTGACCAAGTTCACCGATTCGAGCAGCGGCGCCAGCAATCCCTGGAGAATCGACGCCGTCAGCGGTTTGGTGTTCAGATCGGCGACATGCCCTTCGTATTCGATCTTGATCGCCTTGTAGGCGCTATCCGTGACCTGCCCGGCGAAGCTGCCGATCTGCTCGGCGAGCTTGAGATACGGCGTCAACTTGGGCGCGTCCTCGGCGCTGATCGAGGGCGTGTTGATCGCGTTGACCACCGAGCCGCGCAACAGGAAGTCCGACATCTGCTCGGCGATCTGCTCGGCGACGTTTTCCTGGGCTTCCGATGTCGCCGCGCCGAGATGAGGCGTCAACACCACGTTCTCCATGCCGAACAGGATATGCTCCGTCGCCGGTTCCACCGACAGCACGTCGAGGGCGGCGCCCGCCACATGGCCGCTATCGAGCGCGGCCTTGAGATCTTCCTCGACGACCAGACCGCCGCGCGCGCAATTGATGATCCGAACGCCTTTTTTCATTTTGGCGATGGTCTCGGCGCGGATGATGTTTTTAGTCGCGTCCGTCAGCGGCGTGTGCAGGGTGATGAAGTCGGCGCGGGTGAACAGATCGTCCATTTCAACCTTCTCGACGCCGAGATCGGTCGCCCGCTCGGGCGACAGGAACGGATCGTACGCGATGACTTTCATCCCCAGGCCCACGGCTTTTGTCGCGACGATGGAACCGATATTGCCGCAGCCGATGATGCCGAGCGTCTTGGCCGTTAGCTCGACACCCATGAAGCGGTTCTTTTCCCATTTGCCTGCGTGGGTCGAGGCGTTCGCCTCGGGAATTTCCCGGGCCAGCGCGAACATCATCGCAATGGCGTGTTCGGCCGTGGTGATGGAGTTGCCGAACGGTGCGTTCATGACCACGATCCCCCGTTGGGTCGCCGCCTTGATGTCTATGTTGTCGACGCCGATTCCGGCCCGTCCGATGACTTTCAAATTGCCGGCGTTTTCGAACATGTCGGCCTTGACCTTGGTGCGCGAGCGCACCGCCAGGCCGTCGTATTGGCCGAGAACGTTTTTCAACTCTTCCATGGTGATATCGGGTTTGCTGTCGACCTCGATACCGCGTTCCTTGAAAACCTTTTCGGCCAAGGGACTCATTTTGTCGGAAATCAGTACTTTCGGCATTTTCTTATCCTTCCGCCTTGACGGTTGCGAAGGCCCAATCGAGCCACGGGCAAAGCGCTTCAAGATCGCTTTTCTCGACCGTGGCGCCGGCCCACACGCGCAGGCCCGGAGGCGCATCCCGATAACCGCCGATGTCCAAGGCAACGCCTTCGTCTTCCAAAAGCGCCGCGATTCGTTTGGTCGTTGCCGCCTGCTTATCCTCGGGCAGCGCCGTGAACCAGGGATCGGCCACCGTGAGACAGACCGACGTGGTCGAGCGGGTATCCTCGGCTTTCGCGAGGTTCTCGACCCACGGGGTCCGGGCGACCCAATCGAACAACACCGCGGCATTGGCCTCGGTGCGGCCGATCAAGCCCTTCAGGCCGCCGATCTTCTCGGCCCAGATCAACCCGTCGAGGGCGTCCTCGACCGCCAGCATGGAGGGCGTATTGATCGTTTCGCCCTTGAACACGCCCGCGATCAGCTTGCCGCCCTTGGTCATCCGGAAAATCTTCGGCAACGGCCACGGCGGCGTATAGGTCTCCAGCCGCTCGACGGCGCGCGGGCTCAACGCGAGCATGCCGTGCTGGGCTTCGCCGCCGAGCACCTTCTGCCAGGAGTACGTCACGACATCGAGCTTGTCCCACGGCAGATCCATGGCGAACGCCGCCGAGGTGGCATCGCAGATCGTCAGGCCGTCGCGTTTCGCCGGAATCCAATCGCCGTTCGGAATCCGCACGCCGGACGTGGTGCCGTTCCAGGTAAAGACGGCGTCGCGGGTGCCGTCAACCTGGCTCAAGTCCGGCAGCCGGCCGTACTCGGCCTCCAGCACCCGAACATCGTCGAGTTTCAATTGCTTGGCGATATCGGTCGCCCAACCGGCGCCGAAGCTCTCCCACACCAGCACGTCGGTGCCCCGGGCGCCCAGCATCGACCACAGCGCCATTTCGACGGCACCGGTATCGGAGGCGGGCACGATGCCGAGGAGATAATCCTCGGGCATCCCGAGAATCGCTTTGGATTTCTCGATGACGGCGGCGAGCTTGGCCTTGCCGGGTTTCGAGCGGTGCGAGCGCGCGAGACAGGCGTCACGAAGCGCTGCCACCGACCACCCGGGACGTTTAGCGCAAGGACCAGAGGAGAAACAAGGATTTGCCGGACGGGTGCCCGGCCTGGATATGGAATTCATGTGTACCTCCCTTCCTTCCAGAAGGGTCGCGATCCGTTGGGGGATCGTGGCCCGCCGCCCTTATAGGGATCGCGCCGATGGCTGTCCAGTGAAGTTTTTGAAGAATGACTCCGCGTTTGACGAATTTCGACCGGAAATTCCCATGACAATTCAGTATGCTGCGTGGGGAAAGGGGGAAAGACGCATCGATGCGGATCGGTCATCTTATTAAATACGCATGGTCCCTGCCGCTGCATATCGGCATTGCAAAGGGCGCACGGCATTTGTCCCGGCTGGTCCGCGGCCTGCTCACGCAACTCGCCTGCCATCACCGGAAAACCTTTATGCCGCCCCTTGCCGACGCGGCGCGGAATCTCGCGGACCGCCTTGCCGGCATCGCGCCTCCCGCGGCATCGCCCGAAGAAACCGTCGCGATGGTCGCCTTGACCCGGCTTTACGGCGAACACCGCTTCGATCTTTTGGGAACCGGCTGGTGCCGAATCGCGTACGGCATGATTTGCCCGGGCCTGAACGGCAAACGCTATCCGCCGTTCACGAAAATATCCCCCAACGTTTTCCCGATCGAACTGATCGAGCGGCTTTCTCCCGGCAACCGGGAGCGCGCGACGGCGATCCGATATCTGATCGATTCCGGCTACACGCCGATCGATTGGCATCTCGACGTCAACTCCGGTTTTCGCTGGCCGGAAAACCGCGTCTCCGCGCTGATACCCTACGGCCACAATACCGGCGCCGACGTCAAGGTGCCCTGGGAGCTCGCGCGCCTGCAACATCTGCCGCAACTGGCGCTCGCCTTTATCGTCGCCAAAGCGAACGCACCCGGCTTTGAAGCGCCCGAACGGTATGCCCGCGAATTCAACAACCAAACCCTCGACTTCCTGGCCGCCAACCCGCCGGGCTTCGGGGTCAATTGGCTGTGCACCATGGACGTCGCCATCCGCGCGGCCAATCTTCTCCTGGCCTTCGATCTGTTCAAAAGTCACGGCTACAAATTCGACGAAGCCTTCGTCCGTGAATTCTCCTCCGCCGTCCTGGCGCATGGGCGGCATATCGTCCGCAACCTGGAATGGAGCGAAGAGTTTCCGGGCAATCATTTTCTCGCCGATATCGCCGGGCTCGCCTTCGTCGGCGCGTATTTGCCGCAAACCCGGGAAACGGATGCGTGGCTTGCCTTGGCCGTGCATCATCTGATCGTTGAAGTCGGCCGCCAATTCGCCGAGGACGGCACGAACACCGAAGCCTCCACGAGTTATCATCGCCTTGCCGCCGAAATGACCGTGTTCGCAACCGCGCTTGTTTTAGGGCTCGGCGACCGCCGCCTGAACGCGGTGCAAACCCACGACCATCGCCTATCGACCGCCGCCCCGCCGCTGCCGCCGGCGCCGATGGTCTTTTACGACGGTCCGGCCCGCCGCGACGGCGCAACCGTACGCTCGCCGTTTCCGGCTTGGTACTTCGAACGCCTCGAGCGCATGGCTGAATTCACCCTGCACATCACGAAGCCGGACGGCACCGTCACGCAAATCGGCGATAACGACAGCGGGCGTTTCTTCAAATTGTCGCCCAGTCACCGGTGCCTGAACGGCGATGAAGCGATGCGGCTTTATCCCGCCCTCGCGAACCGCGGCGATCCGCCCGATCCCTACTGGGACGAAACGATCCTCGATCACCGCGCTTTGGTCGCCGCGATCAACGCCTTGTTCGAGCGCGACGACTTCGCCCGGTTTCACGGTACCGCGGGCCGCGCCGAGGCGTTCGTCGTTGAGCGTTTCGCGCGCGGCGTCCGCCTTCCGTCGCAGGCGCCGCCGGGAGCCTCCCCGAAAGCCGTCGGCCGGCATATCACGGGAGCGGCGGCGCCGAAGGCTTCGGAAACCGCGGCACCGGCGGCGGCGGTCGACATCCATATCCCCCTACCCGACGCGGGCATCCTGGACGACCTACAGAGCATCGCCTATCCGGATTTCGGCCTGTATCTTTGGCGTTCCGCGCGCTTTTTCCTGTCCGTGCGATGCGGCCCCGTCGGCCAGCAGGGCCGCGGCGGTCATGCCCATAACGATCAACTCGCGATCGAACTTTGGATCGACGGCGCCGATTGGCTGCGCGATCCGGGCAGCGGCCTCTATACCCCCGACCTCGCCGTGCGCAACGCCTATCGGTCCGTGAACGCCCATGCGACGCCGCGCCTCGTGCCGGGAGAGCCGTCAAGTCTCGGCCTAGGGGTATTCCGCCTCGAAGACAACGCGCATGCCGCCTGCCATCGCTTCGACGCCGAAAGTTTTCTGGGCAGCCATCAAGGCTACGGCGACACGATCACCAGAGAAATCGTTTTGACCCGGAACGAAATCCTTCTTCGCGACAGAACCGGGAAAAGCGATTCCGTTTCAACGCCGCCGCTTGAAACCGTAACGCTCGCGTCGCCCGAAGACGCGCAACGGTATTTCGGCCTCACCGTGCCGTTCTCGCCGGGCTACGGAAAGATTTCCAACGCATTGTAACGACAAACGAAAACCGCCAAGGCCCCGACGCGATATCCGCGTCGGGAGTTCTTGGCGTATCTCGGGGGCGCATCCCCCCGGCGGGGTTAAAGCGCCTGCGTATCCGTTTCGCCGGTCCGGATGCGCACGGCTTGGCCGACATCCATGACGAAGATCTTGCCGTCGCCGATTTTGCCGGTTTGCGCGGCTTTTTGAATGGCTTCGACGACCGATTCGGTCAACTCGTCGCTGACCGCGATCTCGATCTTCACTTTCGGCAGAAAACTGATTTCGTATTCGGCGCCCCGGTAAATTTCCGTTTGCCCCTTTTGCCGCCCGAAACCTTTGACTTCGCTGACGGTCATGCCCTGCACGCCGAGCGGCGTCAGGGCTTCACGCACATCGTCCAGTTTGAACGGCTTGATAATTGCCATCACGAGCTTCATGGCGGAACTCCCTTATCCTTTATAGTTCGTACCCACGTTCACCATGGGTCGTGATATCCAGGCCCTCGACCTCTTCCTCGACACTAACACGAAGACCGCATAGCGCCTGCACGATTTTGACGATGATGAAGCTGACGACACCGGCCCAGACCACGGAGGCGATCACGCCTGTTCCCTGAACGCCGAGCGCCTTGGTGATCGTCATGCCTTCCGCCAGCCCATGCCCATCGAGCGTTCCTGCCAGGACCGCCGTCATCATGATGCCGAGGATACCGCCGACGCCGTGGACGGCGAACACATCCAGGGTATCGTCCAGCTTCCAGGTGTTCTTCACGAATTGAACGAAGAAGAAGCACACAATGCCGGCGGATATGCCGATGATGAACGCGCCGATGGGACCGACGAATCCGGAGGCCGGCGTGATCGTCGCCAACCCCGCGATGGTCCCCGTCACGGTGCCGATCAGGGTCGGCTTGCCGTAGCGCAGCCATTCGATCGCCATCCAAACCAGCGATGCGGTCGCCGCGGAAATATGCGTCGCCGTCATGGCCATGCCGGCGCTTTCGTTCGCCGCCAGGGCGCTGCCGGCGTTAAAGCCGAACCAGCCGACCCACAGCATCGAAGCCCCGATCATGGTCATGCCCGGACTATGCGGCGGGCGCATCTCGCCGGGAAAACCTCTGCGCGGGCCCAAGACGCCGGCGATCACCAAGGCGGACACGCCGGCCGTCGCGTGCACGACGAGACCGCCGGCGAAGTCCATGAC
>JBBDTH010000057.1:0-8314 GCA_040904505.1 Rhodospirillales bacterium
TAAGTGGTGTATTTTTACTCCGGCTAATGGTGTGTTTTTGCTCCGGCGTTGACATTCGAAGCGCAGCAACCGCGCCTTTGCGTCCGGGTCCTTGGTTCTCGCCACGAATCGGGTCCCCGGGCGCCGGCTCAAGCCGCCCTGCGCCAGCGGAATCATGTTTTTGACGGTCGCCGCGGCATTGGCGTATTTTGCGAAATCGACCCGCGCCTCCATGCGCGGACTGAACTCGCCGGCATTCAATGCCGATTGAAGGGGATTGGCGCGCGGCATCAGGCTTCCCTCTCCGACACCCAAGAGCCGTCGGGAAAGCGTTCGGGGACGTCCTCGATGGCATCGACGGAACGGGCGCGCCGCGCCGTGCGCTCGAAGCGCTGGCGCATCAATTCCGACAGCGTGTTCGACTGCGCGATCGGAATCGCCATCTCCCAGGCCAACAACGCCGCCAAGGCTTCCTGAAAGTCCGACGGCATTCGATTGGGATCGAGAATCCGCGCGATATAGCGCAGGTAAACCCGATCGGCATCGGTATGAAGCCGGGCACCCTCGATGCGATAAACGACGGTGCCGGCCCCCGTGTCGTTATCGTGCACCGAAACCGTGCGCAACCAATCGCTCGGCAAGGCATAGGCATAATCGAATCCGAAATCGGGGGTTTCCGTCAGACGGGCGAGCTGCACCCGCTTGGTCGCGAAATTCCAATGATGCGAGCGCAACAGGTCATCGCGCAACTTGCCGAACTGTTCGTTGCACGCATTGGCGTTCTTCGAGCCCTCGGTAAGTGACGTGATCGTTTTTGCGCCGATCTTAATCAGCGCGGAATTGCAGATGCCGACGTCGGATGTCATGATTGATTCGCTTCCTGTTTTCGGGATGTTTTCCGTTGATGCGGAACCGGCGCCTGGCCGCGGGCAATGGCTTCCGCCTTGGCCTTGGTCGAGACCCGGCAAACCTCAATGCCTTCGCCGTCGAGGACCGCGAATCCGCCGAAAATGCGCTTGACCGAACACCCGTCCGGCGCCGTGCGTCCGTCGAGAATTTTCTGTTGCGGATGCGATGCCGCCGGCCGGGAACTGTCGTACACCGTGCCGATCAGATCGACCCTGACGCGCCGCTGCCCGGCCTCGACCACGATCAAATCCCAGATCTGCATATGATGATCGCCGTCGCGGAATACGCGGACGGTATCGCCCCGGCGCAGATTGCCGCGCACCGGCAGGAAGTAATTCTCCGCCAATACGCAATCCAGGGGATCGACGGTAGCGTAGGAAAACGGCGTGGAACCGTTCAATGCCTGGATCAACTCCAGGTTCTCGGGCACGGCCTGCAGCATCGATTACCTCGTTCATGAAAAGAGCTTAAAGGGATGGGGCCCGATTATCGGGCCCCATCCCGAAAGAACACGCGATCAGGTACCGTTCGTCACGGTCACCGTCGCACTGCTCGAGGTGGATACCACGAGAAGATCGACCGTTTCGGTGCCGCCGGTGCCGGCGACAAGAACGATCACGTCGTTCTCTTTGAGCTGCTCGTAATAGGGCAGAAAGTAATCCGCCGCGACCGCGGTCGCGAGGGCTTCCGACGTCTTGTAAAAATAGACGTGGTTGCCCGCGCCGTGGCCGATGAGGACCATGTTCGACTGGTTGAATGCCATCGCTTAGTCCTCCTCTAGGTTGGAATGGCGGCGGTTTCATCGAGACGAATCTCGACGACGCCGTTGGCGTCGATGAGGCACGCCCCGCCGCTCATGTAATGGTTGACGAAATGCGCCGCGCGATCGCCGTGCCAGGTAATATCGGCCGTGATCTCCGCGCCGCTCGCATAACCGACCGCGGACTTGTGGTAGACGAGGTTTTTCGCCGTCGCCGACCCCTTGCCCGGAATGCCGGTATGCACCATCCAATGAACGCCGAGCCACGTGCGCGGCTCCGCGCCCTTGAGGTAGGGGAGATTGTCGCCGCCGATGAAATCGGCGTCGGCAAACTCCGCGATGGTCATTGCCGTCGACCAGGTCCGGGGGCCGAGAAGCCCGAAGCGCTGCCCGTCGTTGGGAACGTCGTTATCGTTCAACGCCTCAACGGCTTGGAGCAGCAGCGCCCGGGTGATCCCGGTCGAGTGGTCGCCCACGAAGGTCGAGGTCCCGTCCATCTTGGTGACGATCTGTTCGTCGGCCTTGCGGCCCAACGCCCAGGCGCCGCCGTGGGCGATGGCCTCGCGTTCATCGTGGTTGACCTTGGCTTCGTCCAGCTTGTCGACCCAGTCGCCCGCGTAGAAGTCCTCGAGGGTGCACTCGACGGACGTGTGCGACTGGTTCATGGGCGTGATCGTGCCGTGGCGCGCCTTGGTCGTGGCGATGCCCGTGCCGATCACCTGGAAGTGGGTCGACGACCCCTTCACGCCCGTTTTACGGCGGATCGTTTGCAATAGAAACGACCCGCGCCGCTGGAATGCTTCATGCACCTCGCGCTCGTACTGTTTGACGAAGCTCGTGGTTATCGAAGTGCTCATGGCGCTTCATCCCTTTGCTGGTGTGTGACAGCCTGCCCGCGCAAAGCCTAACGTTGCTTCGGCGAAGACAGGGGGTGAGCGCACGCCGCACAGTGGGCCGGCGGGATTTTCGGGCAGCGCGGTGGGGCCGGCACCGAAACCGGTACCGGAGTCGCCTGTCCTGCCGTTCTTTTCCGGAAATGCGAAAAAGAGCCGCCGGGTTCGTCGGCCGTACGGAAACGCTTCGGGCCGGGGCGCGCCAGGCCAACAAAAAGCCTGCCGGACACGGTGGGCCGCCCCGAAGCAATGCCAACGGCTTCACGCTGTGGCACTTCACGACGGACGATGCCGCTTCGGAAATCGAGCGCCTCGGATACTTCAACGAAGCCGCCGGGATGTTCCGGCCGGGCGACATCATCTTCGCCAACATCCAGAGAAAGCCCGGAACCGTAACGTCCCTTATTTTGAGTATCGCGCGAATCGACCGCGGGCAGGTCGAGTGCGAGATACCCGGAAAACCGGAGCCGCCCGGATGATTTATGTCAAACAACTTATCACGGCGGCTTTTATTTTTATCTGCACGATAATGTTTTCAATCGTTTGGTGACAAAACCGAATTCCGCGCAGGGAGGATAAAATGAAAGTAAAACAGACCATAAATTTTTCGGTCGATGCGCGGCGGCGCGAAGCCATCTCCGCGCTATCGGAACATACGGCTTCCGTTTACGTACTGGGCTATAGCACGCTCGGCCCGTGTTCCTATCGCCTGTATTGGCAATTTCTGAAACAACACGGACTGGGCCACTATCCGTTCCCGGTTATCCGGGGCGGTAAAACCGAAGACCTCGAGGCATGGCTCGGACCGAGTGATTCGGAACCGGCGGCATAAAACCGGGCCACGGCGGCGTTTTCTCTCGGCCTCAGAGCCGGGGTCGTGTAGCATGCCCGCATGCACGATATGAACTACGCCGACGATTATATTCTTTCGATTCTGAAGTCGGTCAGAACCATCGCCCTTGTCGGCGCCAGCATCAAACCGCAGCGGGCGAGTTACCGCGTTACGAAATTCCTGCTCGAAAAGGGATACACGGTCTTTCCCGTCAATCCCGCCTATGCCGGACAGTCGATCCATGACCGCCGCATTCTCGCCGGCCTTTCCGATATTCCCGAACCCGTCGACATGGTCGATATCTTCCGCCGTTCCGAAGACGCCGGCCGATCCGTCGACGACGCGATCGGGATCGGCGCCAAGGTCGTGTGGTTGCAATTGGACGTGATCGATCACGCCGCCGCCGAGCGGGCCGAAAAGGCCGGGCTCAAGGTCGTCATGAACCGCTGCCCCGCCATCGAATACCCCCGGCTGATCGGCAAGGAGCCGATTGCCTAGAGCAGATCACGCATTTTTAAGACGGTATTTTTCCAGAAGCGCGCGCACGTCATCCGGCAACGGTTCCGAATGATTTTCCTTGCGGTTGAAATAAACCCAGATCGTTTCGCTGGTGGCGATACATTCACTGCCGCAAAAAACGGCCTGAACCAGGCTGCAGGATTTATTGCCGAGTTTATGAATGGCCGTGCCGATCTCGACGCTGCCCGGAAAATAGGCCTGCGCCAGATAATCGACCGACATGCGCGCCACGATGAAATCGATTTTGCCGCCGAACTCCTTGAACAGAGTCTCGATAAAATTCGTTCTGCCCGTTTCGCAATAAATGGCGAACGCGATGTTATTGACGTGGTTGTTGCGATCAATATCTTGAAACCGGATCGTATCGGTCGACCAAAACGAATAGGCGGATTTTTTCGTTAGGTCCGTTTCTTTTATCGTCGAGTCGTCGTTCATACGGTCTTCCTATTTCTCGTCTTGGGGAGTCAACTTAAGCGACGCCGAATTGATGCAATACCGGAGTCCGGTCGGTTGCGGGCCGTCGTCGAAGACATGCCCGAGGTGAGCCCCGCAACGGCTGCACACGACCTCCGTGCGCACCATGCCGTGCGCGAGATCGCTTTCGACGTTTACCTTCCGCTCGTCCACCGGCTCGTAAAAACTCGGCCAACCCGTCCCCGAATCGAATTTCGCCCCCGACTCGAACAATTCCTGGCCGCAACACCGGCACAGGTAGGTTCCCGGCGTTTTGGTGCTCCAATACTCCCCGGTAAAAGCCCGCTCCGTCCCTTTCTTGCGCGTGACCTGGTATTGCTCCGGGGTAAGCGCCGCTTTCCACTCTTCTTCGCTTTTAGTGACTTTATCGGACATGCTTTCCTCCATTTTCGGCCAGTATACGCGTTCGAGCGCCGCCCGCCCAGGGGTGCTCCCCGGAGAATCCGTCAAAAATATGGCCCTTCCCGCGGGCTGGACGGCCCCGTCGCGTTCCGGTAGGACTGACCCTCGAGCGCTCTTCCCAAAGCAGCCCCGGCAGTCTCATGGCTCCTTCCCTTGCCTTCGTTCACGCGACTTATGCCGCCGTCTCGCCGGTCGAATCCGCGTTCGCCGAAGACTGGCCGGAAGCATCGTCGATCAGCCTCCTGGCCGAAGACCTGACCCGCGACCTAGCCGCCGCGGGGACACAGACGCCGGCCATACGGGCCCGCATCATGGCGCTGGCGGATTTCGCCGCCCGGGCCGGAGTCGAGGGAATCCTGTTCACCTGTTCGGCGTTCGCCGAATCCATCGAGGCGGCGCAGAACCGGTTGAGCATCCCCGTTCTCAAACCCAACGAGGCGATGTTCGAGGAAGCCATCATGCATGGCGGGCGCATCGGCATGCTGGTGACGTTCGAGCCGGCCATACCGTCGATGACGGATGAATTCAGCCGCATGGCCCGACGATTAGACCGTGATGTAACGCTGGAAACGCACTTCGTTCCGGATGCTCTCGCCGCCTTGAACGACGGCCGGCCAAACGAGCATCATTGCCTGCTCGCCGAAGCCGCCGCGCGGCTCCCTTGTTATGATATCCTGATGCTTGCCCAGTTTTCGATGACGGGCGCGGCCGCGCCCATTAAAAGTAAAACCGGCGCGGTTGTTTTAAGCAGCCCCGGCAGCGCCATCGCCAAGCTCAAAAAAGTCATTGAACCCTCGTAAGGATATCTCATGTTGCGTTTCGATGCCCATATCGGCTGGCTTTTTACGGAACTTCCGTTTGAAGACCGGTTCGCCGCGGCGGCAAAAGCCGGCTTCAAAGCGGTCGAGCATCCGAATCTCTATGCCTACCCGGCGCACCAAATCGCGGATTATCTGAACCGGAATGACCTCGAGTTCATTCAAACATCGACACCCACGGGCGATCCGGCGAAAGGCGACCGGGGGCTTGCCTGCAGGCCCGAACGCCGTGACGAATTCCGGGACGGCGTCGGTATTGCAATCGATTACGCTCAAATCATCGGATGCAAGATTCTGCATGCGATGGCCGGCCTGAAAGCGCCCGACGCCGACTTGGAGTCCTATTACGGCACCTATATCGAGAATCTGCGCTTCGCCGGGCGCGCCTGCGCCGAAAAAGGCATCAAGGTCATCATCGAACCGACCGGCAATTATTACGTCCCGAATTTCTATCTGAACACGCCCGATATGGCGGTGCGGGCCCTCGAGGACATCGATGACGACAATGTATTTCTCTTGTTCGATTGTTACCATGCGCAATGCTCGCAAGGGAATCTGGTCGAATTCATCAGAACCCATATCGGCCGTATCGCGCATATCCAGATTGCCGACGCACCGGCGCGGAACGAACCGGGATCGGGCGAAATAAACTATAATTATGTCCTCAAAAACATCAAAGAACTTGGGTATAAAGGATGGATCGGCTGTGAATACAAGCCGACCGGCACCACCGAAAGCTCGCTGCGTTGGCTCGACCCGGCAACCGGCACATTTAAGGTCTGATTTCCCATGCCCTCGACCCTGATCGACTCGACCATCTACCAGGACCTGTTCGGAACGGACGCGATGCGCGCGATCTTTTCGGACGACGGCTATGTCGACCATTGCGTCTCGATCGAAGCGGCGTTGGCGAAGGCGCAAGGACGCCTCGGCGTTATTCCCAAGGAAGCCGCCGACGATATCGTCGCCAAGGCGATTCCCCAGGCGATAGACCGCCGGGCTCTTAAGGAGGACATGGAAATCGTCGGCCGAATCATCGCGCCGATCGTCAAGCAGCTTACCGCCGCGTGCGGTGAGAACGGCGCCTACGTGCATTGGGGCGCGACGACCCAGGACATCATGGACACGGCGGTCGTCCTTCAGATTCGCGATGCCTTGAAGATCCTCGAAGACGATCAAGCCCGGCTACTCGCCGTTTTGAAGCGCCTGACGCAAGAACACCGCGCCACCCTCATGGCCGGGCGCACCGCCGGGCAGCAGGCCTTGCCCACGACGTTCGGGCTTAAAACCGCCGTGTGGCTTGAGGAGATGGCGCGTCATCAAGAACGTCTCGCGCAATCCAAAGCGAGGATTCTTGTCGGCCAGTTCGGCGGTGCCGTCGGAACCCTGGCCTCGTTGGGCCGCGCCGGCCTCGACGTTCAGGCCGCCTTGATGGAAGAACTCGGCCTCGCGACGCCCATCGTGACCTGGCACGCGGCACGCGACCGTTTCGTCGAGATTTGTCTGGTACTTGCCATGATGACGGCGTCGCTCGGTAAAATCGCGGCCGAGATCGGCACCCTCATGCGGACCGAAATCTCCGAGGTTTTCGAGGGCTACGTGCCGGGCCGCGGCTCGAGCAGCACCATGCCGCAAAAACGCAACCCGCGGTTCGCCGAGTTTATTCCCGCGATCACCAAGCTTTCCAATCGCAACGCTGCCCTGATGCTGGAAGCCATGGCCCGGGAACACGAGCGTTCGGGACCGCCCTGGATCGCGGAATGGGCGGCGTTACCGGAAATATTCATTCTCGCCGCCGGCGCGTTGCAGCAATCCGTCGATATGCTGGAAGGGCTCGACGTTCGCAAGGAGCGCATGCGGGAAAACCTGGAGTTTACGAAAGGCCTGATCCTCTCCGAGGCCGCGATGATGGCTTTGGCCCCTCACATAACCCGTTTGGGCGCCAAGAAGGTCGTCGAACAAGCCTGCAAAACGGCTCTCTCGGAAAACCGGCATCTTCGCGACGTCTTGGCGGAGATGCCCGAGATCACGCGATATCTGAGCCCGGAAAATCTCGAGACTCTGTTCGATCCCGCGAATTATATCGGCATGGCCGAAGAAATCGTCGACCGGGTGCTTAAAGACTCCGAATAACGCGCCCCGAATCGGCGCCCCGTAACCGGCTCAAGCGCTTTCGAACGCTTTGACCATGTACTCCCGCCCGGCCAGGCGATCGTCCCATGTCCCGAAGGCGTTGGTGTAATGCCCCGTATATCCCATGCCTTCGATTCGTTTGAGCACGGGGCCGAACGGCAAATTGCCTTCACCGGGTTTCAGATGGACTTCGATGCCGTTTCTAAAGCAATCGGCGACCCGTACTTCCTTGCACCGCGAAAAATCGAGAGCGTCCAGGAAACCGTCGATGCCTTCCGGCACGAGGTGGGCATGATTGATCGTAAACGACCAGGCAAGGTGCGGGGATTGCAGACGATCGAAATACCATTTGCACTCCTCGACGTTATGACCGAGGTAATGAACTTCGGCATCCTCGGGTTCTTTGTTCATGCTTTCGAGCAGGAGTTGAACGCCCTGCTTTTCGGCATAATCGACGGCACGCTGCAACCGCTCCAAGCCGGCTTGCCGGCGCGGCTCGAAATCCCCGAAATGATACCCGGCGTGGACGACCAGCCGTTCCGCATTCAAACGCTTTTCGATATCAATGAAAGCCCGTAGGTATTCGTCCGAAGCC
>JBBDTH010000058.1:0-8306 GCA_040904505.1 Rhodospirillales bacterium
CAAGCCGATTTAGTAGAGCGCGATG
This sequence comes from Rhodospirillales bacterium, assembly GCA_040904505.1. Classification (GTDB taxonomy): domain Bacteria; phylum Pseudomonadota; class Alphaproteobacteria; order Rhodospirillales; family CALINB01; genus CALINB01. The sequence goes on from JBBDTH010000058.1 coordinate 26, forward strand.
ATCTCGCGCAGGTGGGGGTACATGTCGCCGATCAGGGCCGGCGGCCACGGCACCGACAGAATGTAGTGGAAGACCAGGAAGGCGAACGCCCACATCAACCCCGATGTGATGAGAGTCGTCTTCCACGGTTCCTTGCCGTGGATGCGCATGAAGCAAATCAGGAACACCAAAACCGACGGCAGCAGGCCGATGACGCGCGCGGTCCCCAGGAAGAACAACAGCCACCCGAGATAGCCGGCGGCCCGGATGCCGATTTCGCGGCGCGGGATATTGTTGAGCATGGATTTGATATCCATGATCGCGCTCGGCGCGGCCGGCTTCGGGATGCCTTCCGGCGTGCCGGGTTGTCCGACGGTTTCGGCCGATACGAAGAAATTTTTGAGAAGCTGCAGGGTACAGAAAATCAACCCCGTCCAGCCGCAGAACTGAGGCACGACTTTCGCCGACAGTTCCCAATCCCGGGAGCTGAGGATCGTGAAGACGAAAAACGCGATCATCACCAGCGTGAACCCGGTATCGACGGAGAATTTTGCGCCGGTCGTGCCGAGGCGGAGTTTGACGGCGCGGTCGCGCTTGCGGTAATCGCGGATGAACGGCCACAGCACGCCCAACACCGTAATCGCAAGCACGGTGACCACGATCGGGCGGGTCAGGAACGTGAATCCGTAAGCCTGCACGGAGATGAACATGTAGCGCTCGACCAGCGCGCCCAGGACGACGCCCAGCAGAACCGGCGGGCGCGGCCAGCCGAGACGCTTGAGCGTCCAGCCGATCACGGCGAAAATGAGTAGAGTATACAGATCGCCCCAGTCTTTCGATTTCTGGAACACGCCGATGAAGACGATGGCCAGGATCATCGGCGCCAGGATGCCGATCCGCACCAGCACGATCTTCGCGAGCTGATTGGCGAACGCGAAACAGATGCCGGCGCCCAGGATGTTCGCGAGCGCGACGCTCCAGACCATGGTGTAGGTGATGTCGAGCTGCTTGGTCAGCATGCCCGGGCCGGGAATGATGCCGTGCACCAGGAAAAACGCAAGGAACAGCGCCATCGAGGCGGAGCCCGGTACCCCGAACGCGATGGTCGGAATCAGGGCGCCGCCTTCCTTGGCGTTGTTCGAGCTTTCCGAGGCGATCACACCGCGGATGTCGCCGGTGCCGAAGGTTTTGCGCGCGTCCTTTTCGGTCGCCGCGGCGTGGCCGTAGGCGATCCAGTCGATGACGGAGGCCCCCATGCCCGGGACCGCGCCGATGAAGGCGCCGATGGTGGCGCAGCGGGCGACCAGGAACTTGTGGCTTAAGGTGTCGCGGATGCCGCGCCATTGATCGGCCTGGCGGGCCATTTGGATCTTATCCTTGATGATCAGGCCGCCGGCGATGACCATGTCGGCGATCTCGGTCAGCGCGAACAGGCCGAGTGCCACCGGCACCAGGGGGATACCGTCCCAAAGATAGGTCGTGTCGAAGGTCCAGCGCAGCACGCCGCTGTGCGGGTCCTCGCCGACGGTCGCGACCAAGACGCCGAGCGCGGCCGCCGCCAGGCCCTTCAGCGCCGCGCCGCCCGAGAGGACGGCGGCGAGCGACAGGCCGAACACGCAGAACATCAGAAGCTCGGGCGAGCCGATATGGAGAATGAACGGGCGCAGGATGGGCACGCTGATCGCGAGCAGGAAGGCGCCGAACACGCCGCCGATCAGGGACGCGGAAAACGCCGCGCCGAATGCCCGCCCGGCTTGCCCTTGCTGAGACAGCGGGTGTCCGTCGAGCACGGTCGCGGCCGAGCCGGTGGTGCCGGGAACGCCGAACAGCACGGCGGGAATGGTGTCCGATGTCGTGGTGACGGAACCGAGGCCGAGCATGAAGGCGAGCGCGGTATAGGGATCCATGTCGAACGTGAACGGCAACAACAGCGACAGACCGACGATGCCGCCGAGGCCGGGAATGATGCCGAGGGTGAGGCCGATGAGAACGCCGAAAAACAGGAATAGAAGCCGGATCGGGTCCGCCATGATCGTTGCGGCCTTGATGGCCATCGTCAGCATGTCGTATTCCATGGGCGTTTCCTATGATGTTAAACGGATCGATGCGGGATCAGCATTCGAGCGTACGACCCCCCCGGTCCGGCGGGATTAGGTTCGGAACCGGGGCGGTCGCGACACGACGGGTCAGCTTTTCTTCTTTTTCTTGCCGTAGGCCTTGCGGGCTTCCTTGATGATATCCTCCGGCGTGTTCACCAATTCCACGATCATGTCCCCGTAGTCTTTCCAGTTCAGGGGATTGAGCGGGAACTGCCGCTTCTCCATCTCGGCGACGAACTTGGGGTCCTTGACCATCGCGTCGAACGCCTTGCGGTAGGCGTCGACCCGGGCCTTGGGAACGCCCGGGGGCGCAGTCAGGCCGCGGGCCATGGCGTTGTTGCCGGACATGAAGCGGAACACTTTCTTCTCGCGGTCGTTCTTGGCGAGATCGATCAGCGTCGGCACGTTCGGCAGATCCTTGGCCCGTTCGTACCCGATTTGCAGGATCACGTGCGCGCCTTCGCCCCGGGCCCAATGAGGGTGGCGAAGTTTGATCGAGAGCCAGGACGACAGCTTGGCGTCGACTTCGCCGCGCTCCAGGGCGAGATCGGAGTCGGCGCCGCTTTTATAGCCGGTGATGATCTTGATCTTGGCGCCGTAATAGTGATTGAGCATGCTCGAGGTGGTATAGCCGTAGCCCGACTTGTGGTTGGTGCCGACGCGGATATTGTGGTTTTTGAGGTCAGCGGCGGTTTTAACGGCGTGTTTGTTGCTCACCACGAACGACCCGTTCAGGCCGGTGATCAGGCCGATCGGGTGGAATTTCCGGACGTCGTACTTCACGCCCTTGGGACGGACGACCTGGCGGACCGCCATGCTTTGGCTCAAAAGGTTGAACAAGGAGCCGTCTTGCACCGCCACGTTGTAGACGTAGTTGGTCGCTTTCAGGCCGCCCGGCATGATCTGCAGGGTGATATTGGGATTGCCGGGAAGATGGCGGGACATGTGACGCGAGATGATCTGTGCGATCAAACCGTAGGTGCCGCCCGCGCCCGAGGGAACATTGAGCTTGAGGGTCTTGCCGGAGAAAAATTCGGCGGCCGAGTCCGCCGTCGCCACCGGAACGCCGGTCATCATCCCCGCCGCCAGGGCGAGCGATACGTAAGTCCATTTCCGTTTCGTCATCGTCATAACTCCTCCTCCTATGGGTGTGTTGATTGCAACACGTTGAGTATCGATGCCGCCTTTATCGTTGATCCGCGATCCCCCGGCGGCCGGGGCGACCCTTTACGTCATCCCGAGGCGCGTGCGGCCTTCTTTTCCTTGTTCCATTTCTCGAGCCAGCCCTTGGACCCGCCGAGATCGACGAATTCGTGAAGAATTTGCGGGACCGGGCGGTAGAACTCCTCGATGTTTTGCGTGTGGTTGATGAAATGACCGGACGCGAAATCGATCTCGACTTCGTCATCTTGCGCGGTGATCTTGGTGATGCCCTCGCAGGTATTCAGAACCTTCAAGCCGACGCCGAGCGCCGCCCGGTACGCCAGGAACGGCATGCTTTCGCACATCAAGCCGAGGCCGAGCGCCTGCATCGCGATATAGCCGTTCATTTTCGGGCCCATGCCGAAATTCTCCCCGGTAACGATGACGTCGCCCGGTTTGACCTCTTTATGGAATCCGGGCCGCAGTCCCTCGAACAGATGCGGAATCAATTCGTCGGGATTGAAGTGCCGTCCCGAAATCGCCCATTGGGGGATAACCTTGTTGGCGTGCGGGATATCGTCGCCGAATTTGAAGCAGCGGCCGCGGAAGTGCCAGTCTTGTGCGCTCATGGTTAGCTCCCTTGGCCGAATTGAACGATGGAGTCGAACGTGCGGGGATCGGTGATCTCGCCCCGGATAGCGGATACGGCGACGGTCGCGGGCGAGCCCAGGAACAATTCGCTGTCCGGATTGCCGAAGCGGCCCGCCTGGTTGGAAGCCGCGGTCGAGATCGACACCTCGCCGGCATGGGTTGGGCCCAACCTGCCGCTGGCGCACACGCCGCAACTGGCCGGCAGAACGAAGGCACCGGCGTCGAGAAAGATACCCATCATGCCGGTTTCCTGCAGACGCTTTGTCGAGTCTTGGGTGCCGGGCACGACGAACAGACGTACGCCGTCGGCAATCTTATTGCCTTTCAAGGCGGCTGCCGCGATTTCGAGATCTTCCCACATGCCCGAACCGCACGAGCCGATGAAGGCGTGATCGATACGCTTGCCGGCGACGTCTTTCAGGGGGGTGGCGTTTTGCGGACCGCCCATGAGCGCGACCTGCGGCTCGAGCGCGCCGATGTCGAGTTCGAGCTCGGCCTCGTATTCCGCGTCGGGATCGGAATAGACGGCTTCGTAAGGCCGCTGGGCATGCTTGTCATAGTACGCGCGCACGGCGGCCGACGGCGGCACGTAGATGCTGATCGCTCTCATCTCGGTCGGGGAACTGGTCAGCGCGACCCGTTGATCGAGGGAGAACTGATCGAGATCGCCGGCCAGTTCGAGGACCCGGTAATCGATGCCCATGCCGAAAAAGCCGCCTTTCTTGAAGCCCGAGGCCATCACGAAGCCGATATCGCGGGCATAAACACCCGCCTGCAGAGTTCCCTTGAAGGTCAGCCTGACGGTTTTCGGCACCTGGGTCCAAACCGTTCCGGTCGCCAGGACCGTCGAGACTTCATGGCCGATCCGGAAGGCGACCGCGCCGGCGCCGCCGACGTTGGTGCAATGGCGGTCGTTGTCGAACATGAACATGCCGGGCACCACGATGCCGCGTTCCAAGGGAAAGATATGGCCGTGGCCGCCCTGGCCGGCATCGTAAAAATTCTTGATTCCCCATTCCTTGGCGGCGATCCGGTTTTTGAAGCCCCGCTCGACGGCGCGGGGATTGGTATAGATCACGTCGTGATCGGTCACGAAAAAAATACGGTCCGGATCGAAGACCTCGTCAATTCCGAGCTCGTCCATTTCCTCCTTGGCGGCGGCGACCAAGCCGTCGTGGATAATAACCATGTCGGGATTCGGAAAAATAATGTCGTCCGGTTTCACGACATCCTTGCCGCTGGCGCGGGCGAGAATTTTTTCCACCGCTGTCATGCCCATGGTTCACCTCCGGTTTCTGTTGTTGTGTCAAAAGTTTTTATGAGACGGTCGCATCGGGTGAGCGCCGTCATGGTGCGGTGTTCGTCGAGGCTCGAAAGCGTCAGGATCAGGGCGTTGCCGATCGCCATCGGCACCGTCATCGATTGCGACTCGTCTTCATGGCCGCCGCGCGATGCGGCCAGCAGAAAATCCGGGTTGGGGCGGACCAGCGGGCCGATATCGTCGCTGATCAGAATCGATTTCGCCCCGGCGTCCCGTGCGAGCGACAGCAGGGCCTTGAGCCCGCGCGCCACGACCCGGACCGAAAAGGCCAAAACGGCGTCTTCGGGCGCAATCGAATTCAGCCGTTCGGCGGTATCGCGGTCGGGATGGGTCAGGGTCGTGACGATCAGCCCGTGGCGGCGCAAGTGGCCCGCGAACAGGCCGACCAGGGATCGCGAATGCCCGAGGCCGAACAGGTAAATCTGGCGTGCTTTCATCAGCGTTTCGGCGGCGGCGCGCAGGTTCTGTTGATCGGTTTGGGCCGGTAGCCGGTTCAGGGTCTCGACCTCCCGGCTGACGAGGTTGGTGACGATGTCGCTTCGATCGACATCCGAAAGCCGGCGCAGGCGCCGTTCGGCGGCGCCGGTTTCGCGCAACACCTCGTGTTGCAAGGTGGCGCGAAGGTCCGGATACCCGCTAAAGCCGAGCTTCTGCGCGAACCGCACGGCCGTGGTCGTGTGGACGTTGGCTTTTTCGGCGAGATTGCCGACCGACAGAAAGGCGCATTCGGTCGGGTTGGTGAGAAGCGTCTGGACGACGCGGCGTTCCGCCGTCGTTAACCGTCCTTCGAAATTTTCGATAACGTCGCGTAGAGACATGCGGGGCCCCTGTGCTCTCGATCCCGAAGCGTACGACGGTCCGGGCGGTATTTGCAACAAAATATGCTGAATTTATATTTTCAGCAATTTTTTGTGTTTCATGGCCATGATCTGCGCTAACGCCTTGATATTGAATAGATGGTTTTATGATTTATGATGGCCCCTCGGTGAGGCCCGAAAAATTTAGGAGAAAACATGCCGGCATCGTTCGAAAACGGAGGGCTTGAGACGGTCGCCGAGGGGGTTCACGTTTATGTCGGCCCGAAAGGCGACTCCAACAACGGCATCGTCACGACCGACGACGGTACGATCTCCATCGATTCGCATATCAAAACCTATGACGCCTACATGACCGCCTATAAGAAAGTCGCGACGAAGCCCGTTTGTATTGCCATTAACACGCACGACGACGGCGACCATTTTTCGTTGAATCATCTTTTCCGGCGTGATGGAGCGACGATCCTCGCATCAGAAACTTGCCGTGCGCGGATCGAGACTAAAATGCAGCAAGAAGGATGGGTGAACGATCTCCGGAAACGCAATCCGGCAATGGCGCATGAAATCACGAATCCCGCCGACTTCATCCCGCATGTTGGCGTGCATGACACGGCGACGCTCAAAATCGCCGGCGAGAAAATCGATCTCATTCACATGGGACATGGCCATTGCCCGGGCGACATGGTCGTCCACTTTCCGGAACGCGGCGTTTTGTTCACCGGCGATTTGGTGTTCGCGGGTGTGCATGGCCGGATGAAAACGACCGACGTTGAACAGATAATCGCGATCTTGGACAAGATGCTGACGATCCCGTGCGAGACCGTCGTGCCCGGTCATGGTGCGCCGATCAAGGGCGTGAACAGGGAATCCATCGAGACCTATAAGCACTACACGATTTCCATGCGCGATCGCGTTACGGAACTGGTGAAGAACGGCGGCTCGGAAGATCAACTCGAAGCCGAGTTCAAGGATTGGCAGTATAAGGACTGGGGCCGCCCGCATCTGCTGCCGATCTGCATTCAGCATGTCTATAAAGATGTCGTGTGGCGCACCCGTTTCGGCGTTGAGGACTATAAGCCACTCGATCCCGGCAAGATTTAAGCGAGGCATAGGCGATACCGTTGTCGGCTTCCATCGAAATCCGGGTAAAGGGCCTGTGCAAGGCTTTCGGCGACACCACGGTTCTGACCGGCATCGATCTCGAAATCGTAAGCGGCGAGATCGTCGCGATCGTCGGCGGCTCGGGATGCGGCAAAACGGTCCTGCTTAACCATGTCCTGGGGAAATTGGAGCCGGATGCCGGTTCGGTCAGCGTCGCCGATCATGCGGCGGCGGATGCGCCGCTCATCGATTTGGCCGACATCGATCCGGCGGAACGCGACCGCCTTCATACCTATTGGGGCGTCGTTTTCCAGCGCAACGCGCTCTTTTCGGGCAGCGTCTTCGACAATTTCGCGGTCTGGCTGAAAGAGATCAAGAATTTAGGCGACGAGGAGATCGTGCCGGTGGCGCGAACGGCCCTGCAGGCGGTCGATCTGCCGGATACGGACGAGTTTCTCGAAACCGCCGTCGAAAGCCTCTCGGGCGGCATGGCGAAACGTCTCGCGGTGGCGCGCGCGCTGTCGATGAAACCGGCGGTCTTATTTTACGATGAGCCGACGACCGGCCTGGATCCGACCAACGCCGCGCAAATCCAGGATTTGATCCTGGCGACCCACGAAGCGCCGGGCCCGGCCGGTTGCATGCGCACGACGGTCATCATCACCCACGACAAGGATCTGTTGAACCGGTTGCGCCCGCGCACGGTCATGCTGCATGAGGGCCGCGTGTCTTTCGACGGGCCGTTCGACGCCTTCAAGGCGTCGAGATCATCGGTCATCCGACCTTATTTCGATCTCATGCCGGTGTTGCACGGGCGCCCAACGGCGTAACGGTTACGCCGTAACCGTTATGCCGGCGCGATTTTATCGGATTTCGGCACGAACGGCAGGAGCAGGTTCGCGATCAGCACGCCGCCGCCGAGCAGGAAGAACGTCACCTCGAGGCCGTAGCTGTCGGCGATGACCCCGCCGAGCACGGGAATCAGGGCGGAAAAAGTCGATTCGGTGCCGTACATCAGGCTGGTCGCCGAGCCGTGCATGCGCTGCTCGGAGATGTCCATGGTCCAGCTTTGCAGGACCGGGCGCATGGCGTACATCGCGAAGCCGAGCACGGAAACGCCGCCGATGAAAATCGTCGGATCGCCGATCATCGGGAAAACGACGATGATGATC
>JBBDTH010000059.1:0-8185 GCA_040904505.1 Rhodospirillales bacterium
CGCCTCGCGCCGCGACGGTATCGGCCAGGGTTTGCGTGTGGCGGGCGGAGACGCCGTTCGGGCCGCCGCCGTGCCCGACCAGGATCACGGCGCAGGTAAGGGAATCGATGCCGTGCGCGCGCAAGGACGCCTCGAGCCGGTCGCGGATCAGTTGGGGGATCGCCGGATGCGCGCCGACGGGATCGCACAGGTAAACCGGCCGCGTGTCGTTATCGAGGCCCAAATCCCGGGGAATCACGGTTCGGGTGATGAACCCGGCGTGGGCCATATGCGGGACCAGGAACACCCGCCGGCCATCGGCGGCTTTCAGCAGGTCTTTCGCGAACGGCGGATGCTTGAGAAAGCCGGCGTGTACCGCCTTGAACAGGCGGCGTTCGCGCAAGGTTTCGGCGATGAAGGTTGCGCTGTCGCGGGCGGCGGGCCGGTCGGTCGCGCCGTGGCCGACCAAAATCAAAACGTCATCGTTGAATTCGGGCATGGCACACCGGTTACGCGGCGTTGCCGAGGCGGCTCTTGGTGCGCGCGGCCCACAGCTCCCGGGCGAGAGAGAGGGCGTCGTCGGGCGTTTCCGCTTTTCCCATCAGCCGCAGCACGACGGCGGCCGTGCCGGTCACGGCGGCGTCGGCATACGCGTTTTTTTCTTCGCCGCGCCAAACGGCCATGAGACGCCCGAGCGTTAAATCGGGGTCGGCCTCGGCGGTGCCCTCGTTCAGGATCGGCGGCCAGGCCTCTTCGCTGATGAGACTGTCGTGCAGGCTCTTGACCCGCACCGGTTTGTGCGGCCGCCGTTCGGCCTCGCCGCCTTCGCCCTTGAACACGGCCATATGCGCCTGGCCGATCCGCTCGGCGACGGCGCAATGGATATCGGCGTAGGCGGGATGGGCGACCGTGAGCAGTTGATAGGGCGCCTTGAACGGGTTGGCTTGCCGGGCAAAGGTGTTGAACGGTGAGCGCAGGCCGAGGATCGGTTTAAGCTCGATGATGTCCTGCACGCGCGGCAGCAAGGCGCGCAGCGGCAGATAGGCGAAGTTGCGGTGCGCGATATGGCGCTCGGCGTCGGCGAGCGATCCGGCGATGGGCAGGCCTAAGGCCGCCAGGGCCTCGCGGGCGTAAATCCGCCCCGGCGTATGGTTTTCCGTGCCCTGCATGCAGATACGCACGCCGTTCTGCGCGAGCACCAGGGCGGCCAGCAGAAACCAGGGGAGTTGGCGCTTTTTGCCCGCGTAGGCGGGCCAGTCCAGGTCGGCGCCCGAGACGGTTAGAGCACCCCCGGCGGATCGGTCGATCGCGTCGCGCAGCGCCCGGACGAACCCGGCGCCTTCTTCCGGAACCTCTTCGCGCAAGCGCAGGATGCAGAGAAACGCGCCCAACTGGATCGGCTCCACCGCGCCGTCGAGGATCATCCCGACGGCTTCGTAGGCTTCCTGCTCGCTCAGGGGGCGGGAGAGATTCGGCCCCTTGCCGATAATCTGAATGTATTTCGCGAAGGGGTGAAATTCAGTCATTTCCGGACTATAACCGATATCTTAGTGTTATTCCTATGTGGTTTCCCCGATCCGAACTTCCAAGCCGGCACGGTCATGAATACCGAATATCCTGAATACCGCCGCAAGATCATCGGTCTTTGGCTGCTCGGCATCTGCGCCATGGTTTTCGCGATGATCGTCCTGGGCGGATTGACTCGGTTGACCCAGTCGGGGCTTTCCATCGTGGAGTGGAAGCCGCTGACCGGCTGGCTCCCGCCGCTGAGCGACGGGCATTGGCGGGAAGTATTCGAAAAGTACCGGGCGACGCCGGAATACCGGAAACTCAACGCGGGCATGACGCTCGCGGAATTCAAATCCATTTTCTGGCTCGAATTCATCCATCGGGTATGGGGGCGCGTGATCGGCGTGTTCGTCGCCGTGCCGATGATCTTCTTCGCGCTCAAGCGGTGGCTCGACTGGCGGCTGGGCCTGAAACTCGTCGGCTTGTTCGTCTTGGGCGGCCTGCAGGGCGTTTTGGGCTGGTTCATGGTCAAGAGCGGCTTGGTCGACGACCCGAGGGTAAGCCCGTACCGGCTGACGGCCCATCTGGGTTTGGCGCTGGTCATTTACGGGCTCGCGTTTTGGTGGGCGCTCGACCTGTTAAGGCCGGATCGCCGCGCCGGCGGCTCCCCAACCGTGCGGCGCGCATCCGTCGGGTTAAGCGCCTTGATCTTGACGACGATTTTGTCCGGCGGGTTCGTCGCCGGCAACGATGCCGGGCTTACGTACAATACGTTCCCGCTCATGGACGGGCGCTGGGTGCCGCCGGGCCTGTTCGAGCTTTCGCCGCTTTACCGGAATTTTTTCGAGAATATCGTCACCGTGCAGTTCGACCACCGGGTTCTGGCGATGACGACGTTTTGTCTTGTAATCCTGTTTTGGGCCGGCGCGCGCGGCCGGATCGCGCCGATGGGAACCCGGCGGCTCCTCGACGGGCTGGTTGTCGCGGTTCTGCTCCAAGTGTCGCTTGGGATTACCACGCTGCTGCTGGCCGTGCCGGTGCTGCCCGCCGTCCTGCATCAGGCGGTGGCGATCTGGGTTTTCACGCTGTCCCTGTGGCTGAACCACGATTTGCGCCGATAAGGCGGGGACGCCGCTGCGGATTGACGAAACCACCCGTTATCCGGCTTTAAAGATTGTGGCTTTATAGGGATTTCAGGGAAAATCGTTCGGCGCGCCCGGGGCTTGGGGGGTATGATGACCGAACGGTCGGAAAGCTTGATTTCGAAGAGGGTTAAGGCGCCGGGCGGGGACGGGAACAAGAGGGAATCGAGAATGGCCGAGACCAAACACCGCTTGATTACGCGCAGCGATTTCGACGGCGTGACTTGCGCGGCGCTTTTTCGCGAACTCGATATGATCGACGAGATCAAATTCGTCCATCCCAAGGATATGCAGGACGGCAGCGTTCTCGTGACGGACAAGGATATCACCGCGAATCTGCCGTACGTGCGGGGCGTTCACATGGCGTTCGACCACCACGCGAGCGAGACCGTCCGGCTCGATTCCCTGCCGGATAATCTGGTGATCGACCCGAAGGCGCCCTCGGCGGCACGGGTCGTCTACGATCATTACGGCGGCAAGAAGGCATTCGCGAACATCGCCGACGATTTGATCGAAGCCGTCGACAAAGGCGATTCCGGCCGGTTCGACAAAAACGAAATCCTGGCGCCGACGGATTGGGTGTTGTTGAATTTTATCATGGATGCCCGCACCGGCCTTGGCGCTTTTAGGGATTTCGATATCTCGAACCATCAGATGATGGTGGATTTGGTCGATTACTGCCGTTCGATGCCCATCGGGCGAATCCTCGAGCAGGAAGACGTCAAGCAGCGGGCGGATTTGTATTTCGAGCAAGCCGGGAAAGCGTCCGAGCAAATCAAAAAATGCACGGAAGTCCGGGAAAACTTGGGGATTCTTGACTTACGGGGAGAAGCGACCATCTTTGCTGCAAACCGGTTTTTGGTCTATGCGCTGTTTCCCGGCATCAACATTTCGATGCACGTTCTTTGGGGGCCGAACAATCTTAAGACCGTGTTCGCGATCGGGAAATCGGTGCTGAACCGGACGTCGAAAACGAACATCGGAGAATTAATGCTGCATTACGGCGGCGGCGGCCACGAAAATGCCGGCACCTGCCGGATCGAGCCGAGCGAAGCCGAGACCGTTAAGGAAGAATTGATTGCCCGGATCACCAAGGACGGTTGACCGGGTACTTTACGTAGCGTTTTTTTGGAAGGAACACCAAAAGTGAACGACAATCGCCGTTTTTCCCACGGTCTTGCCATTGCCATCGTCGTCGCCTTGGGAGGCGGGGTACTGACGACATTGAACGGCTGTGCCGGCGACACCTCCATGATCGGCAATGTCGTCAAAGTTTTCGCGGACGAGAGCAAGCCGCTTACGGTCAAGAGGTCCCGGGAATTGGGACGGTTTCGCGCCGTCTACGCCGAATATTCGAAAGACTCCGCGAACAAACGGCAACTGGAGCATTTCGAGGAATCGTATCGCCGCGTTCTTTCGGGGTATGTCCGGCCCGTGAGCGGCACGGTGCTGATCGATCATGCGATCAAGGGCGTCAAGGAATTGAAGGCCGCGCCGCAATCCGTCGAGTCGCCGAAACTCGTCGAAGCGGCTCTCGATTCGATGATGGGCTCTCTCGATCCTCATTCCTCCTATCTCAATCCGGACGAATTCAACGAACTGCAAACATCGACGCGGGGCGAATTCGGCGGTCTCGGGATCGAGGTAACCTTGGAAAACGATCAGGTTAAGGTGGTCTCGCCGATAGAGGATACGCCGGCGGCGCGGGCCGGGCTGAAGCCGGGCGATCTGATAACACATGTCGACGGCCGAGTGCTCAAGGGCAAAACGCTGTTGGATGCCGTCAAGCAGTTGCGCGGGCCGCCGGAATCGATCGTGACTCTGACGATTAAACGCCAGAAACTCGAGCCGTTCAACACCAGAATCCGACGGGCGATCATTCACGTTCAAGCCGTGCGGTGGCATGTGGAAGAGGATATCGGATACGTGCGGCTGGCGCGCTTTACCGAAACGGCAACCGCCGATTTAAACCACGCCGTCGAGCGCATCCGTAAAAGCTTAGGGCCCAAGCTGAGGGGATACGTTCTGGACCTGCGCAACAATGCCGGGGGATTGCTGGATCAGTCGCTTTCGATCAGCGATGCGTTCCTCGATAACGGGACCATCGTTTCCGTCCGGGGACGGGAAAGCGGCCGGGGACAAATCTTTCAAGCCGAAACCGGCGATATCGCCTTCGGAAAGCCCATCGTCGTTTTGATCAACGGCGGATCGGCGTCGGCGGCGGAAATCGTCGCCGGGGCGCTGCAGGAGAACGGCCGTGCCGTTTTGATGGGAGAGCGTTCGTTCGGCAAGGGCTCGGTGCAAACCATCACGCCGTTGCGACTCGAGGGCGCGTTGAAACTGACCACGCAACTGTACTATTCCCCGAAAGGACATGCCATCCAGGCGCGCGGCGTGGCGCCGGATATCGCGCTGATCGTGGAAAAGAAATCGGACGATCAATCGAAACGCAGCCGCGAAGCGGATCTCCCGCGACATCTCGAAACGGCCGAGGCGGAAGATCTCCGCTCGCGCATGAGCCTGAAAGAGAAGGCGTGTCCGGAAATCGGCGCGGACAAAGACCGTCCGTTGGGATGCGCACTCGAATACCTGCGGGCCGGCTCGGCCGAGAGGTTCCTGGCGCTCGTCAAGTCGAAATCGAATATTTAGCAGGCTGCTAAAAAACGGGTTTTCATGATTGACCTCGTGCTTCGAGACGCTGCGCTCCTCAGCATGAGGTCAATCGTTTCAATGCCTTGCCTCACCCTGAGGGCGAGCGTAGCGAGCGTCTCGAAGGGCGAGGCAAGGCTTCAGCACTCTGCTAACGGGTAATCGCTGCCGTATTCCCGGCCGCCGCCGAGTCCCGTTCCCGATAATCGAAACGCCGCTTTCGATTTTGAAAGCGGCGTTTTTTATGAGCTTTTCGGCGATCTTCGGTCAGCCGAGGCGCTTGATATCCGCCAGAACCTGATCGGGATGGTCCGCCGGTTTCACGCTCGCATAGGTTTTCGCGATCGTGCCGTCGGGGGCGATCAGCACGGAAACCCGGCTCGCGTTGCCCTGATCGGCGCTCGCCGCGCCGAAGGACACGGAAACGGATTTGTCCGTATCGCTCAGCAGATCGTAGGGAAAATCGAATTTTTCCTTGAAGGCCTTGTTCGCGGCGGTGGAATCGAAGCTGATTCCCAAAATCGCCGCGTCGCAGTCGCTGAAGTTTTGGATTCGATCACGGAATCCCTTGCCTTCGACGGTTCAGCCGGGGGTGTCGGCTTTCGGGTACCACCAGAGCAGGACGTATTTGCCGGCGAACCGGGACAGTTCCACCGTGCCGCCGTCCTGATTGGGGAGCGAAAAAGCCGGTGCCGCGGCGCCTTCGTTCAATAATGCCATCGTTCACTCCTTTCCGATATCGGCGTGGTTACACTTCTCTCAAAGCGTTGAATTGCTCAACGTAGCACGATGAGTCGATTTTGGCGACCACCACCGAACTGCGCTTCGATTTGAGCGCCGATTTGAGTGCGTCGCCGAGGGCGTGTTCGGTGTCGGCGACGTAGCCGTCGGCGCCGAAGCCTTGGGCGATTTTCTCCCAATCGACGCCGCCGAGGCCGACGCCGAAGGTCGGGAAGCCCTTGACCTCCTGCTTTACGCGGATCAGCGCGATTTCGGAATCGTCGAACACCATGACGATGATCGGCAGGTTCTCGACCGCCGCCGTCTGCAATTCGGCGACCGCGAGGTAGAAACCGCCGTCGCCGGTAAAGGCGATCACGGGCTTGTCGGGATGCGCGATGCGCGCGGCCATCGCACCCGGAATGGCATAGCCCATGGTGGCGAGGCCGTTGGAGGTGAGAAATTCCTGGGGTCCGTAAGTATCCCATTTCTGCACGACGAGAAGACGACTCGCGCCGGCGTCGCAGGTCGCAATGGTGTCGCGCGGCATGACGGCGCGCGCGACCATGAGCGCCGCACCCGTCGACATGCCCTTGGTCTTCACGTCGAGCGCCTTCGTGACCTGATCGCGGAACCCCCGGGCGGCTTTTTCGCCCCAGCCCGAGCCGTCGGGTACCCATTCGGCGAGGCGCGCCAGCAGGGGTTTCAGATCGCCGATGACTTCTTGGGTGGACGGGATTACGGCGTCGAGGTTGGGCGTGCTTGCGATTGAGAGCACGGGCAGGGTATAGGGCCAGGGCTTCGGTTGCAGTTCGACCGCGTCGAGGCCGACCGTGACGATCAGATCGGAGTCGTTGATGAGCTTACGCTCGATCAGGCCGCCGATGATGCAGCCCGCGCGCAACGGGTGATTCTCGGGAATCACGCCCTTGCATTTGGTGGTGGTGAGCACCGGCGCGCCGAGCTTCTCGGCAAAGGCCACGAATTCCCGGGCGGCGCGGCACCAGTACACGCCCATGCCGACGATGATGACGGGCTTTTTCGCCGCCGCCAGCATCTCCAGCGGCTCCTTCAGCGCATCCTTGTCCGGCGCGAGTTCGAGAACGTTCTGGCGCAGCGGCGTATCGGCGATCATGTCGCCGGCCTCGCGTTGAGATTGATCCTCCGGCAGGTCGATATGCACGGGGCCCGGCGGCTGGCTGGTGGCGTGGCGCACGGCGCGGCGGATCTGATGGCGCACGGTCTTGGCGTCGATCGACATGGTGTATTTGGTGATCGGCGTCATCAACGCGCCCTGATCGAGGCGTTGGCGTAGGCCGGTGCCGTAGACGTGATGCGAATATTGGCCGGTGACAGCGAACAGCGGCGCGCGGTCCATCCAAGCGTGCGCGATGCCGTTCGCCATGTTGGCGGTGCCGGGGCCGCAGGTCGACAGGCACACGCCGGGCGAGCCGGTAATCTCGCCCCAGGTCGCGGCCAGCATGGCGCCCGCGGTTTCCTGCTTGATGAAGATGAAGCGCATACCGGCGCGCCGGGCGGCATCCATCAGTTCCACCGATTCGCCGCCGGGATGGCCGACCATGAAGGGCGTGCCGGCCTCCTGAAACGCGTCGACGAGAACTTCCACCGTGCTGGCCATTTATTCCTCCCTGGCTTGTGAATCCGGCGTGAACGCCGCCGGTGATGATGGAGGGCATTGTGCCGATATGAAGCCGTTTGGTAAAGCATCGCTTCGGCGTAGTATGCGGCGTATCGTCGCGCCGGGGCGCCGGGGCACGGGCAGCAACGGAGGTTTGTTTTGGGGGATTTCGGCTTGAACCCGAGCGGGGCATCGCTCATCGGCATCGGCGTTCTCGCCAGTTTCCTCGCCGGTCTCGCCACCGGGGTCGGGGCTCTGCCGATCTTTTTTCTCAAGAAGATTTCGCCGGCCGTGCAGAACGCCCTGCTGGGCCTGGCGGCCGGGGTGATGCTGGCGGCGACGTTCTTTTCGTTGATCGTGCCGGCGCTGGACTCCGCCAAGGCGCAATCCGCGCACGACACGATCGCGGTCTCGGTCGTCATCGCCGGGATTCTTCTGGGGGCGTTGGCGGTTTGGGTGATTCACGAATTCGTGCCGCACGAGCATTTCGTCGTCGGGCGGGAAGGGGTCGAGCAAACCGCGCTCGCGCGCATCTGGCTGTTCGTCA
>JBBDTH010000060.1:0-8161 GCA_040904505.1 Rhodospirillales bacterium
TGCCTTCTTTACCTGCGTTACTCACTGCCCCTCCAATCAAGCCAGCGCTTTTAGATTATGAGCTGCCCAATTGAGAATTGGTGCCGGTACATCGACACCGATCACGGGTTATGTTTACAAATTAGCAAGTCTGACCCAGCCCCCCCTAAGGGCGTATGCTACCCTGCTTAGAAAAAATCATACAATATTAAGTGGCCCCCCAACAGAATTTGAACCTGTAATCCTAAAATAAAAATCTTATGCTCTATCCAGCCGAGCTACGGGGCCCAACAAGACTTACAACGGCTACCCGATTCCTAATTTTTCTTCCCCGTCGCCAATGGATGGTGCGATTGCACCAGCGCCTTCAGGCGCTCGTCCAACACGTGCGTATAGATTTGCGTGGTCGCGATATCGGCGTGGCCGAGAAGTTGCTGCAGCGAGCGCAGATCGGCGCCGTGCGCCAGCAGATGCGACGCGAACGAATGGCGCAGCACGTGCGGCGACACCCGCGCGGGATCGAGCCCGGCTTCGACGGCGAGTTCCTTCAGCAATTGCGCGAACCGCACCCGGGTCAGATGGCCTTGCTTGCCGCGCGAAGGAAACAGCCAGCGCGACTCGGGCTTGCCGTTCCCGCTCTTGTTTTTTCCGCCCGGGCCCTTGGCGCGGCCCGGGATGAACCGGACCCGGATATCGCGATAGGCCGCGATCGCCTCGGCCGCGGGCGCGCCGAGCGGCACCATGCGCTCCTTACCGCCCTTGCCGCGCACCACCAGCATGCGGTCGTCGCGCGACAGCGCGCTCACGGGCATCCCGACCAGTTCGGAAACGCGCAATCCGGTGGCGTAGAGAATTTCGAGCAACGCGCGCAGGCGAACGCCGTCGGCGCCCGCGCGCCCGGCGGCGGCCTCCAGGAGCTTGTCGACCTCCGCTTCGCTTAGATACTTCGGCAAGGACCGCCCGAGCCGGGGGCTGTCGACGGTCACGCAGGGATTATCCTCGCGCAGGCCTTCGCCGGCGAGAAACTTGAAGAACTGGCGCAGCGCGGACAAATGCCGCGCGCTGGTACCCGCCGCCATGCCGCGCGAGGAGAGATGGCCGATGTATTTCCGGATCATCGCCGTATCGGCTTTTTCCGGATCGCGCCCGCGCGCCTGCGTGAACCGCGCGAAGCCCGCGAGATCGCGGCGATAGGAGTCAAGCGTGTTGGCGGCGGCGCCGCGCTCGGCGGCCAGCATGTCGAGAAACATCTCGACGGTTCGGGAAACGGTCTGCTCGATCTTACGCCGGCCCATGGGCCTCTTTCACGCCGCGAGGAAAGAAGACTTTAAAATAGCGAATAGACACCGGCCCGCGTCAAATGCCGCTCGCGACGGCGGCCTCCACCGCCAGCGCGCGCGCTTCGTCTACGAGGCCGATCCGCTCCAAGCCTTTGATCACCCGGCTTAAAACGATCGGATCGGCTTCGGCCGGGCCGCTGTCACCGAGCGTCACCAGCCCCAATAATACCGCTTCGCCGATACGCCCGCTCTCGGCGGCTTCCCAAAGCTGATGCCAATAGGCCGGATGAGGCATCGCAACGGTATGACGCTGCGGGCCTTTCAACAAAATTTCCCAAACGTTTTTCGGAACGGTTTCGCCCAAGGTCTCGAATAAGGTAAACAACAGCGCGGCCCGGTCCCGGGCTCCGTCGATATTCTTGATGCCGTTCCACCAGGATTGTAATTCCTCGAGCTTCCAGCTCTGGGCCTGAGGAGAGCCCGACAGCCGGGCCAAAGGCATCAACGTGGCCATCATGCCCTGGGCCGTTTTATTGAAGAGCGCACTCGCGCGAACCGCCGAGAACCAAACCCGGACGGCCTCCTCGTCCTTCAGGATGAGGGCGGCACGGACCGCTTCCGGCGCGAACCACAACAACTCCGCCGACGGCGTAATTGCTTTAAAGATCGGCGCAAAGACCCTGACGGCCGAAAAGTAACGGCCGCCCTGGCGCGCCAGATCCATGGCCTTGGCGGCGGCTTCGGCCTTGGCAAGCGGCACGGTTTGCACCAATGCCGTCCGGTACAGCAAGGCCCGGCTTAACGGGCCGCTCTCCGCTTCCGCCTTGCTGAGCGGATTGGCGAGTTCCTCTTCGGTGAAGACGATGCTGGTATAAATCTGCTGCAGAGACTCCGTCGGCAACGCGCCGGCGTCTTCCGCCCGTTCGGCCGCCTCGAGGCGCACCTTGACCGGGGCGTTCGGGCTGATCGCGATGGTCCTCAGGATAACGGGCCGGCTCGACGACACGACGTCGGACGGCAACTGCGCCTTCGCGACCCTTGCCATGGCGAGATGCAGCGGCGTCGGCCTAGGCAGGCTTTTGATTTCGGGTGTCGCGCCTTCCGCCAACGCATCGACGATGGAAAAGAAGACCGCGTCTTTCTCGCCCAGTTCGCGCAGCAACGATACGCCGAGCTGCGCCTTGTTTTTCTCGCCGGCAAGCGCCTGGCAGAAGATGAACATCTTCTGCCAGTAAACCGATTTCTGTGCCGCGATCTGATTGGCCGCCAACGCGCAAGCCCGGGCATTGTCGTTGGAGAGCAGCCGAAGTTCCGCTTCCGCGTGCGCGATTTGCGGATACTGATGACGTGCCGGCGTCACGTTCAAAAGCGTATTGGCGCCCGTCAGATCGCCCATCCCGGTCAACAACCGTATCCGTAGGGCGATCAGGCTTCCCGATTTGGATTGCCCGCGCTCGATTGCGGCCCGCGTCAACAACAGCCTTCGCATCAAGCGGCGCATGACGCCGGACGCGGCATCGATCGGCAGGCGCTTCATCAGCATGTCGACGGTCGCCCGGCTCGTGCCTTCCCAAAGCGTATCCTTAAAACCGCCTTCCCTTTCCGTCAGGGTCCCGATCGCATCCGGATCGATCGAGGTCAAGGTATCCACCTGTACCGCCGTGCCCGACAGCGGCGAGACTCTTACGGTGGACCCGCCGGGCCGATCAGCCTCTCCCTGGTTCTGGCCCTGGTTTTGGCCCTGGTTTTGGCCCTGGCCGACCGGCTTTAACGGACCCAATCGCATGGGCCCCTCCTGCGATCCCGGTTGCGACCCTTGTTGCGACCACGGAGATTGCGCCCACGCCGCGGCGGGCGATGCCGCAATCAAAACCGCGACGGCAACAAGAACCCGGAACCGGAGCGCGGAGACGTTAGCGGGGGAAACGGTCATCGGGTATGTCTTTTTCGATTTTGGTAATCGGCGCGGGAATATCCCATGTCGCTAAGAAGACCGCGCCACCGACGATCATGACCACCAACAGCAATAATACGATTCTGGAGAGACTTCTCATGCGGATTTCAGCCTAAGGCTACCATAACGAATTCAAAAATCGGGGCAAATCGTCCAAGCCCCTATATTAAGGTAGTTTTGTAACGAGCCAAGACGACATCGCCAAGTGATTATGCTAAATATCAATTATGACCCTTTTTAGGCAGTGTATCGGCTCACCCGACGGCTTTCAACGGCGCTCGACCGGCATTCCCGCCCCCGGCGCGGCAAAAAGCGCGCGCTCGATTCGGAGGACGCGGTAAGCATGTCCGCCCGGCACGCTTCCGGCCATTCGGGCCGCCGCTCGATCGTTCTGGTCGGCCTGATGGGTGCCGGCAAAAGCAGTATCGGCCGCCGTCTCGCCAAACGCCTGAACATGCCCTTTCGCGACGCCGACGACGAAATCGCCAAGGCGGCCGGCTGCTCGGTCGAGGATATCTTCGACCTTTACGGCGAAGAAGCGTTCCGCGACGGCGAACGCAAGGTTATCATGCGGTTGCTGGACGGCAAGCCGGTCGTTTTGGCCACCGGCGGCGGCGCCTTTATGGACGAGACGCTGCGCACCAAAATCGCGGCACGCGGGGTGTCGGTCTGGCTGCGGGTCGATCTCGACACGCTGGTGGCGCGCACCGAACACCGGGGCGGGCGGCCGTTACTGAAAAACAAGGATGTTCGCACGACCTTGAAAGCCTTGATGGAACAACGCAGTCCCGTTTATGCCTTGGCCGACCTGACCGTCGATGTTAAAGGCGACACGCCGGAAGAAACGGCCGAATTCGTAAATCAAGAAATCACCCGGTTTTTGGAAAACACATCGACGCCATGACGAAAACAGATCTGACGAAACTTCGGGTCGAACTCGGTGCGCGCAGCTACGATATTCTTGTCGGCCTCGATCTCCTGACGAAGGCCGGTGAATTCATCGCGCCCATTCTGAAACAACCGCGCACGGTCATCGTGACCGACGAGAACGTCGCGCCGCTTTATCTCGCGGCCCTGGAAGCCGCCCTATCGGATGCGGCCGTCAAATCCGACAGCATCGTTCTGCCGGCCGGCGAGCAAACCAAGGATTTCGCGCACCTGGAAGACCTTACCGGAAAAATCCTCGACCTCCGCGTCGGCCGCGACACGACCCTAATTGCGTTGGGTGGCGGCGTGATCGGCGATCTCACGGGATTTGCCGCCGCCGTCGCGCTGCGCGGACTCGAGTTCGTGCAGATTCCGACGACGCTGTTGGCTCAGGTCGACAGCTCCGTCGGCGGCAAAACCGGCATCAACACCCGCCACGGCAAGAACCTCGTCGGCGCGTTTTACCAACCGTGCCTCGTTCTCGCCGATATCGGCACGCTCGATACGCTGCCCGACCGCGAGGTTCGCGCCGGATATGCCGAGGTCGCCAAATACGGCTTGATCAACGATCCCGCCTTTTTTTCCTGGCTCGAGGAAAACGGCGCCGCCCTGTGCGACGGCGACACGACGGCCCGTATCCGTGCCGTCGCGGCCTGCTGCAAGGCCAAGGCCGCCATCGTCGGCGCCGATGAGCGGGAAGCCGGCCAGCGGGCCCTGTTGAATTTAGGGCACACCTTCGCCCATGCCTTCGAGACCGAGTGCGGTTATTCGGACAAATTGCTCCACGGCGAAGCGGTCGCCGTCGGTATGATGATGGCGTTCGACCTCTCGACCCGGTTGGGGCTCTGTCCCGGCCGGGATACCGAGCGGGTCGGCGCGCATTTGGCGGCAACCGGCCTGCCGTTCACGCTCGAGGGAATCGCGGTACCGTCCTGGTCGGCCGACCGCCTGCTGGACCATATGGGCCAGGACAAGAAAGTCCGGGCCGGCCAATTAACCTTCATCCTCGCCGAGGGAATCGGCAAATCCTTTATCAGCCACGACGTGAAACCCGATGCGGTCCGCGCGCTCCTCGAAGACGCGCTGGCGGCGGCTTAACCGTCGGCGGCCCGGAAACACCCGCCCCATGCGGCTCATGCACTCACTTCTTTCCGTATCGATCAACCGACAAGGTACGCCATGGAAGCCTATTACATCTTCGCCATCCTAATTCTTCTCATCCTGTCCGCGTTTTTCTCCGGATCGGAGACCGCCCTGACGGCGGCCTCTCGGCCGCTTTTGCACCAACAGGCGCAAAGCGGCAACGCCCGGGCGCAACTGGTGAACGACTTGCACGTCCGCCGCGGCCGCATGATCAGCACCATTCTGCTCGGCAACAATCTGGTGAACATTCTGGCGTCGGCCTTGGCGACGAGTCTGTTCTTCTCCTATTTCGGCGAGGTCGGCGTGGCCTACGCGACCGTGACGATGACCGTGCTTGTTTTGATCTTTTCGGAAATCCTGCCGAAAACCTATGCTATCCGGGACGCCACGCGCCTCGCACTGGCGGTCGCGCCGCTCGTCAACATGCTGATGATCGTATTCGCGCCGATAACGCGCACCGTGAACCTCTTCACGCATTTGATTTTCAAGATTTTCGGCATCAACACCCAGGCGGACGACGCGTTGGGCTCGGCCGACGAAATATTGCGCGGCGCCATCGAATTGCGCTCGGCCGAGACGAAAGTCGAAAGCGTCATTCACGAACGGGCCATGCTGCATAGCGTGCTCGATCTCAACGAGGTCGAGGTCGGCGAAATCATGGTTCATCGGAAAAACGCGGTCATGCTCGACGCCGGCCTGCCCATACGGGAGATCGTCGCGGACATTTTGGAAAGCCCGTACACGCGCATTCCCTTGTGGCAGGGCGACCAGGACAACATCATCGGTGTGGTTCACGCCAAGGGACTCTTCAAGGCACTTTGGATGGCCGATAACGATCTGGCCGAAATCAACATCACCGCCCTCGCCGCAAAGCCGTGGTTCGTCCCCGATTCGACATCGCTCCTCGATCAGCTTCAAGCCTTCCTCGAACGGCGCGAACATTTCGCGCTCGTCGTCGACGAATACGGCACCTTCATGGGAGTCGTGACGCTCGAGGATATTCTCGAGGAAATCGTCGGCGACATAACGGATGAACACGACGTCGCCGCTTCGGGCATCCGCCGCCAAGCCGACGGCAGTTATCTGGTGCCGGGCAGCGTCACGATCCGCGATCTCGACCGGGAGCTCGATTGGAATCTCCCCGATGAAGAGGCCTCGACCATCGCGGGCCTGGTGTTGCACGAATCCCGCCGCATTCCCGATGTCGGACAGGTCTTCATGTTTTTCGGGTTCCGTTTCGAAATCCTTCGCCGGCAACGGCACCAGATTACCCTGCTGCGGATCACCCCACCCGAGAAAAACCGCTAGAAAGCGCCCTGAATCGCGCCGGGAAGAGGCTTCCCCGGACCCCGGTCAAACATTAAACTATACCGGGTCAGGCGAGAGGAAACCGCGCGATGATGAATCTCAAGATCGTTCCCGACGTAATCGGCCCCCAAACGATCCGCGGTTTATCCGAAACGGATACCGTTCTCGATGCCGCTAATCTCATGGTGCGCCACGATATCGCCGCGGTCGTGGTTTTCGGCGCGGCGGACACCCTCGTCGGCATCGTCACGGAGCGCGATCTCACGCGCCGGGTCGTGGCCGACGGCCTCGATCCCGCCACCACGGCACTCGGTGACATCATGACCGAAAATCCGGACACCCTCAGTCCCGACGACGCGGTTTACGATGCCGTCGAATTGATGCGGACTCGGCGCTATCGCCATCTACCCGTCGTCGAGAACGGTAAAGTCGTCGGCATGGTTTCGATGCGGGATCTCTACGATACCCTTCAAACCGCCCTCGAGGAAAATATGCGCGAAACCGAGGCCTTCGTTTTCGGCGCCGTCAAAGACGCCTGATCCCGGCCTCTCCGATCAAAAGGAAGATTTATGCCCTTATCGAAGCCCGTCCCGCGACAGCATCTCCACAGCCGTTCCATCGAATGCCGCGGCTATAAACGCGAGGATGGTCTTTGGGATATAGAAGCTCATCTCGTCGACACGAAAACCTACAGCTTCGAGAACACGGACCGCGGCCATGTGGCCAGCGGCGAACCCGTGCATGATATGTGGATTCGTCTAACCGTCGACGAGGATCTCGTCGTCCTGCAGGCCGAAGCCGCGACCGATGCCGGCCCCTTCACGCTCTGCGGCGACGTAACGGCGAAATTCGACGTCCTGCACGGGCTCCGGATCGCCCCCGGCTGGCGCAAGGCCGTTTATGCCCGCCTGGGCGGCGTCCAAGGCTGCACGCACCTTAACGACCTTTTGACCGGCCCCTTGGCCGTTGCCGCGTTTCACACCGTCAGCGCGGCGCGTGCGAAACGAAAGCAAGCCGGCGGCGACAACCAGAAACCGGCAATCCTGGATACCTGCCATGCCCTGGCGAGCGACGGCCCGGTCGTCAAGCGGGATTGGCCCGACCATTATACCGCAAAGCGAACAGCCTGACGGTCCTCGGACGGAACGAAACTTGCTAATTTTTTTGATTTTACCGCTAGTCTTTTTTGATTTTGGAAGCCAACTTTCCGTGGCCGGCCCTTATGTGGCCTTGTTCCGTTGCCGCCGCGTGAAAATACATCAAGGCGAACGTTCTCACGGCGGATGTCCGACTCGCTTTCCTTCGTTGAGATTCTATATACATGCAAAGTTCGTGCAGGGTTATCCGCTCGCGCTGACAGATTTCATCGAGAGCATTCCAAATTTGCCTTTCCAGCCGAAGACTGGTTCGACGGCCGCGGATGGTAACGTTGCGACTGATAAGCGTACTGTTCATACCCCACCCCTTGGAAAGTCATGCTACTTTTAAGAGCATTTTCATTCGGGCGCGCTAACGTACTCACAATACCCAACCTCTGCAATAAAGTTTTTTTAGTAATACCTAAGACTAG
>JBBDTH010000061.1:0-43537 GCA_040904505.1 Rhodospirillales bacterium
GACGGCGCGTGCGCCTTGATCCTGGCCGACGAAAAAACCGCCGCTAAAAACGGCCTGACGCCGGTGGTGCGCGTCGTCGGCATGGCGGCGGCCGGGGTGGCGCCGCGCATCATGGGGATCGGCCCCGCGCCGGCGGTCGAAAACCTGCTCGCGTCGACCGGCCTGACGCTGTCGCAGGTCGACGTGATCGAGCTGAACGAGGCGTTCGCCAGCCAGGCCATCGCGACGTTGCGCGAATTGGGCGTTCCCGAGGACGCCGAGCACGTCAACCCGAACGGCGGCGCGATCGCGCTCGGTCATCCGTTGGGCATGAGCGGCGCGCGCTTGGCCCTGACCGCGATGCGCCAGCTCCAGCGCACCGGCGGGCGCTATGCGATCTGCACCATGTGCATCGGCGTCGGCCAGGGCCTGGCGGTGGCGTTTGAGCGGGTTTGAGCGCCGTGAGTCTGCGGGATACGGCTGGGGCATAGGAGATAGCGACAAATTGATTGCGTCGCATTCTCAGAGATAGGCTAAAGTGCCGCGAACCCGAATCTCGCCGATGGCGGATTTTCCCGTGGATAGGTCGAATGATGGTCGATAACGCCAGAAATGGCATGGTTCCTGCCGGTATCCCTCGCTATCGTTTCTCAAAACTTCGGTTTCGGCGTCGGGGGCTCGGTTTGGCCGGCGTCCTGCTGGCGGTCTCGCTTGCCGCCTCGCTTGCCGCCTGTGGCGAGGAGGACGCTACCGGACAAGCGGCACCGCCGCCGCCCGAGGTGACGATCGCCCAGCCGGTGATGCGCGAGATCACGGAATGGGACGAGTACACGGGCCGTTTCGGCGCCATCGATTTCGTCGAGGTCCGGGCCCGGGTCAGCGGCTATCTCGACACAATCCACTTCAAGGACGGCCAGATGGTCGCCAAGGGCGATCCGTTGTTCACCATCGACCAGCGGCCGTTCACGCTCGCGCTCGAACAGGCCGGCGCCGATCTGAAATTGGCGCAAACCCGCTTGGTGTTGGCCGAGAAGGAATTGAAGCGGGCGCGTGAATTGGTGGTCAAGGGCCATGTGTCGCAATCGGTGTTCGATCAGCGGTTACAATCCCGCAACGGCGCCCTGGCCGAGATCGAGGCGGCCAAGGCCGCCATGAACACGTCAAAGCTGAACTTGGAATACAGCGCCGTGCGCGCCCCCGTTTCGGGGCGGATCAGCCGCAATCTGATCAGCGTCGGCAACTTGATTTCCGGGGGTACCGAAAACGCGACCTTATTGACGACGATCGTTTCGCTCGATCCGATCTATTTTTATTTCGACGCGCCGGAAGACGCTTACCTTAAATACACGCGCCTGGATCTTTCGGGCGAGCGGCCGAGTTCCCGCCAGACTCAAAACCCGGTCTTTCTGTCGCTGGCGGACGAAACCGGATTCCCCCATGAGGGGCACATGGATTTCGTCGAGAACCGCTTCGATTCGGATACCGGGACCATCCGCGGCCGCGCCGTATTCGCCAATCCCGACTTGATCTTTCAAGCCGGCATGTTCGCCCGGATACGCCTGTTGGGCCGGCAGAAACTAAACGCCGCGATGGTGCCCGACGAGGTGATCGGCACCGATCAATCGCGCAAATTCGTGTACGTCGTCGACGCCAATGGGCAAGCGAAGATGCGCCTGATCGAGCCGGGAAATCTGATCGACGGCCTGCGCGTGATCCGTAAGGGGGTCGAGGCGGAGGATTGGGTCATCATTAAAGGGATTCAACGCGCGCGCGACGGCGCCAAGGTGACGCCCGTGAAAAGCGCGATCGACCGGCCCGGAAACACCACGGCGCCGCGATGAAGTTCGCTCACTTTTTTATCGCTCGGCCGATCTTTGCGTCCGTCGTGTCGATCATCATCACGCTGATCGGCGCGATCTCGTATTTCAGCCTGCCGGTTTCGCAATATCCCGAAGTGGTGCCGCCGACGGTCGTCGTCACGGCGCAATACCCGGGCGCCAGCGCGCAGGTGATCGCCGATACGGTCGCGACGCCGATCGAACAGGAAGTCAACGGCGTCGAGAACATGCTCTACATGTACTCCCAGTCGACCAGCGACGGCCGGGTGACCCTGACGATCACGTTCGAGCTCGGCACCGACCTCGAGCAGGCGCAAGTGCTGGTGCAGAACCGCGTCGCCGCGGCCGAGCCCCGCCTGCCCGAGGAGGTCCGGCGGATCGGCGTCACCACGCGCAAAAACTCGCCGGACATGCTGATGGTCGTGCATATGATCGCGCCGACCGGCACCTACGATCAGCTGTACATCAGCAACTACGCGACCCTGCAAATCCGCGACGTGTTGTCGCGCCTCGACGGCGTCGGCGAGGTGCGGATTTTCGGCGGCAGCGATTACAGCATGCGAATCTGGCTCGACCCGGACCGGATTTCCTCGCTCGGCCTGACGGCGGGCGATGTGCTCGCGGCGCTGCGTGAACAGAACGTCCAGGTCGCGGGCGGCCAGCTCGGCCAACCGCCGCTCGACGAAGCGCGCGCGTTTCAGGTCAACCTGCAACTGCAGGGCCGCCTTCGGAATCCCGGCGAGTTCGAGAACATCATCGTCAAAAGCGGCGCCGACGGCCGCGTCGTAAGATTGCGCGACGTCGCGCGCGTGGAGCTCGGCGCGCTCGATTACGGCACCAAAGGATACCTCGACGGCAAATCGGCGGTCGTCATGCTGGTCAGCCAGCGCCCCGGATCGAACGCGCTGGCGACGGCGGACGCGGTCAAGGCCAGGATGCAGGAACTTTCGCGGGATTTTCCGACCGGCCTCGAATACCAAATCATCTATAACCCGACCGATTATATCGACAAATCCATCGACGAGTTGCTCTTCACCATCTTCGAGGCGGTCGCCCTCGTGGTGCTGGTGATCATCGTGTTCCTGCAAACCTGGCGCGCGTCGATCGTTCCCATCATCGCCATCCCGATTTCGTTGATCGGTACCTTCGCGGTGATGTCGGCGATGGGATTCTCCGTCAACACCCTGACGCTGTTCGGCCTCGTGCTGTCGGTCGGCATCGTGGTCGACGACGCCATCGTCGTCGTCGAGAACATCGAGCGCAATCTGCGCGCCGGCATGAAGCCCGCGGACGCGGCGCGCAAAACCATGGACGAAGTCGGCGGCGCCTTGATCGCGATGGGCCTCGTTTTGGCGGCGGCGTTTATCCCGGCGGCGTTTCTCGGCGGCATTTCCGGGCAGTTCTACCGCCAGTTCGCGCTGTCGATCGCGGTCGCCACGCTAATTTCCATGGTGGTGTCGCTCACCATCAGTCCCGCGCTCAGCGCCTTGGTGTTCAAGGAACATAAGGAGCATGACGACACCGGGCAACGCCGCCGTTCGCCGATCCGGTGGTTCTTCGATAATTTCAACCGGGTTTTTCTGTGGTTGCGCGAACGCTATGCCCGGTTCGTCGGCGTCGTGACGCGCATCGGCGTGCCGATGCTCGGTGTTTATGCCGTTTTGATCGCCGTCACCGCGTGGGGATTCACGCGGGTGCCGACCGGGTTCATTCCCGCGCAGGATCAGGGCTATCTGATCACGGCCGTTCAGTTGCCCGAGGCCGCCTCGCTGAGCCGCACCGACGCGGTCATCAAGCGCGCCGAGGAAATCATTTTGTCGACGCCCGGCGTCGATCACACCGCGAGCTTTACCGGGTTTTCCGGCGCGACCCGCACCAACGCCTCGAACGCCGGGGCGATCTTCGCGGTGCTGGAACCGTACCGCAAGCGGGCCTCGGAAGGGTTGAACGCCGACAAGATCCTGGGCGATGTGCGCCGGCGGCTGTCGGTGATCCAGGAAGCCAATATTTTCGCGGTACCGCCGCCGCCGGTGCGCGGCATCGGCACCGCCGGCGGGTTCAGCATGATGGTCGAGGATCGGCGCGGCCGCGGAATCGAGGTGCTGCAGAAATCGACGTACGACTTGATCGCCGCGGCCAACGCCGAGGCGGACCTGACCTCGGTTTACACCACCTTCAATGTCAATACGCCGCAACTTTATGTCGATATCGACCGGACCCGCGCGGAAATGCTGAAAGTGCCGCTCGAGAACGTGTTCAGGACGCTGGAAATCTATTTGGGGTCGTCTTACGTGAACGACTTCAACCAGTTCGGCCGCACCTATCGCGTCACCGCGCAGGCCGACGGCAAATACCGGCTCGATCAGCAGGACATCGCGCGCTTGCGGACGCGCAGTGCCGCGGGCGGCACGGTCCCGCTCGGATCGATCGCCAAATTTCATTACGTAACCGGCCCGGATCGGGTGCCGCGCTACAATCTTTACCCCGTGATCGAAGTCAACGGCGATACCGTGCCCGGGGTCAGTTCGGGCGTCGCGCTCACCACGATGGAACGGCTTGCCCGCAAAATTCTGCCCGACGGAATCGCGTTCGAGTGGACGAATCTGTCCTATCAGCAGGTTCAAGCCGGCAACACGGCGATCTTCATTTTCCCGTTGGCGGTGATTTTCGTGTTCCTGGTCTTGGCCGCTCAATACGAAAGCTGGGCGTTGCCGCTGTCGATCATCCTGATCGTGCCGATGTGCCTGTCGTCCGCCCTCGCGGGCGTCGCCTTGCGCGGTCAGGACAACAACATCCTCACCCAGATCGGGTTCATCGTGCTGGTCGGGCTCGCCAGCAAAAATGCGATTCTGATCGTGGAATTCGCGCGCCAGCTCGAGCGCGGCGGGATGGACCGGTTCGAGGCCATCGTCGAGGCGGCCCGCCTGCGCCTGCGCCCGATCCTGATGACGTCGTTCGCCTTCATCCTCGGCGTGACGCCGCTCTTGGTCGCCAGCGGCGCCGGGTCGGAAATGCGCCAGGCCATCGGCACCGCCGTGTTCTTCGGCATGGTCGGCGTGACCGCGTTCGGGCTCATCTTCACGCCGGTGTTTTTCGTGCTGGTGCGGGGCTTGGCGATCCGCCTGCGGCGCCTGGCGGGCCGCCCCGAAGAATAACGAAAAGACTCCGTCTCGCCGTCACTCTTGCGTGACGATCCGGGCTGCCGCGCCGGTCAATTCGACGATGTGCAGGCCGCCGCCCGCGCGATCGGCGAGATAGATCAATCCGCGTCCGTCGATCTCGACGTTGTTCGTCTGGGCCACGGTTTTACAGCCGTTGCGCGAATCGCAGCGGCGCGCCGTGTTCGCGTTCGGCGCGGGAATGTAATAGGCGACTTCCTTGGGGCGGTACGGGTCGCGCACGTCGACGGCGCGCATGCCCGCGTTGAAGTAGGCGAACGCGGCGATCTTGCCGTACAGCGGCGTATCGACGGCCCAGCTCACCGAATGGGTGCCGAACCGTCCGCCGCGCCGGCAAAAGTTTCCCGTGGCCTCGGGCACCTGAAAATTCGATACCGGGAACGGTTTCGACGGCTCCGTGATGTCGAGAAACCAGGCCATGTGATGCATGGGTTCGCGGCAGCCGTTGTCGTTGGTTTCGCTGACCAGCACCACGAAGTCGCGCGGGTTGCCGGCGCCGTAAAATTCATAGCCGGGAATGGTGAGGTTGAGCAGCGGCCAGGCCGTGTGCCCGCCCCAAAAGGACGGCATGTCGAGCCGCCCGATCTGCGGCGCGAGCAGCTCGGCGCGTGTCGGCGTGCGCGGATCTTTTAAGGACTCGACGTCGAGCAGCTTTTGCCGGTCCAGGATCTGCACGGCGCCGTACCGGCCGGTGCCGTAGGCGACGAACACCTTGCCCCCGTGGCTAGTCGATTCGTGATTGCGCGCGCTCGCGTCGCCGCCGCCGCCCCCGCCCGGCTCGGAGCCGGCAAGGCCGAAGTTGCGGATGAATTTGGGCGCGGCCGGGTCGGAAAGATCGTAAATCTTCATGCCCCGGTTGGTGTTCCAGCCGTCGGGCCCGAGATCGGCGACGAGATAGGCGATCCCGGTATCGCATTCCCACCAGTTCTTATGGGTTTCCGACAACCCGCCGATGACGGTCACGAGAAACGCAGGTTTCGCCGGATCGGTGACGTCCCAGATTTCATGGGTGCGGGTGCCGTTGGTGCGCAGCATGTAGGTCTTGTTTTTGTCCGCGTTCGGCAATTCGTCGCCCCGGCAGGCCTGCACCATCTGCGCGCCGCCGCGTGCCGGGACATGGGCGAGATAGACCGGCTTTTTCGGATCGGTCACGTCGAGGAGGGACGTGCCGCCGCTGCCGCCGTGATGGCCGACATAGGCGATATAACGCCCGTTTTGTTTTTTGATCCACGGCTGATACGCGCTGCGCCCGCCGAGGTCGTGATGGCCGAGCAGGCGCGCGTTGTGCGCCTCGGCGTCGCGGGCGAATGCCGGATCGGCGGGGCCTGCGGCCAGGGCCAGCGCGATTCCGAACGCGCTCCCGAGAAAGCGGCGGGAACGGGCGATGGCGGTGGTATATGATATCTTCCTCATGAAGCTCCTGTAACGCAGGTGGGCCGTCGGGGTTGGGAACCTTGTGAGTGCCGCGCTATCTGCGGTACACTTTTTTCAACCGCGGCCGGCGAACGGCCCGCGCAAACAATCCCGGCTTCACATCGGTACGCACACATGAACGATCAACCCTCGACTCCCGGTTCGTCCCAGGACGATGCTATTTTTCTCGGCGCCGCGCAAGGCATGGGCAGCATGGCGCTGCCCGGCGAGAATTTTACGACCCGGCCCGAAATCCGCGGCCGCTTCGGCGTCGTCACGTCGACCCATTGGCTGGCGACCGCCGCCGGGATGAACATCCTCGAGCAGGGCGGCAACGCCTTCGACGCGGCGTGCGCGGTGGCGTTCGCGCAACAAGTGGTCGAGCCGCACCTGAACGGCCCCGGCGGGGAAGCCCCGGTGGTCCTGTTCGACGCCAAATCGCAACAGGTCAAGGTGATCTGCGGCCACGGCCCGGCGCCGCAGGCCGCGACCATCGAGCATTTCCAGAACGCGGGCGTCACGGTGGTGCCCGGCTCCGGCCTGCTGCCGGGCTGCGTGCCGGGCGCGTTCGGCGCCTGGATGACGCTCTTGCGCGACTACGGCACCATGAGCGTGCGCGACGTCCTCACGCGCGCCATCGACTACGCCCGCAACGGCTATCCGACCTTGCCGCGCATCAATGTTCTGCTCACCATGCTGCGCGATCTGTTCGAGAAGGAGTGGACGACCTCGGCGGAGGTCTATCTCAAGAACGGCGCGGCGCCGAAAACCGGCGCGCTGTTCACCAACCCGCTGATCGCGGATACCTACGAACGGATCATCAAGGAAGCCGACTCCGCCGGCGGCAACCGCGAAAAGCAGATCGACAGGGCGCTCGATGCGTTTTACCGGGGCTTCGTCGCAGAAGCGGTCGATAAATTCTATCGCAACGAGGTGCTCGACACCACCGGGCAGCGCCATCGCGGCCTCTTGACCGGCGAGGACATGGCGCGCTGGCAGGTGCCGGTGGAGGACCCGCTGACGTACGAGTATCACGGCTATACCGTCTGCAAGCCGAACGCGTGGAGCCAGGCGCCGGTGTTCCTGCAGCAACTCGCGCTGCTCAAGGGCTTCGATCTCGGCTCGATGGAACCTAACAGCCCGGATTTCCTGCATACCGTGACCGAATGCACCAAGCTGGCGATGGCCGACCGGGAAAAGTTCTACGGCGATCCCGCGTTCGTCGACGTGCCGTTCGACGTGCTGCTGTCGGACGCCTATAACGACGAGCGGCGCAAGCTGGTCGGCGCCACGGCCTCGATGGACTTGCGCCCGGGCGACGTGCCGGGCTACGGCGGGCCGGTCTATTTCAAGACGGCGGAAGAAGTAAACATCGGCGCGGACACGTCGGCTTATAAGGGCGACACCTGCCATCTCGACGTCGCGGACCGGTTCGGCAACATCGTGTCCTCGACGCCGAGCGGCGGCTGGTTCAGAAGCTCGCCGTGCGTGCCCGGACTCGGATTCCCGATCGGCACCCGGGGCGAGATGTTCTGGGTGATGAAGGGCATGGAGACCCATCCGAACGCGCTCGCGCCGGGCAAGCGCTCGCGCACCTCGCTGACGCCGACGGTCGTGCTGAAAGACGGCAAGCCGTGCCTCGCGTTCGGCACGCCGGGCGGCGACCGGCAAGATCAATGGAGCCTATTGTTCTTCCTGCGCCGGGTGCATTACGGCATGAATCTGCAGCAGGCGATCGATTATCCGAATTTCAGCACCAAGCATGCGCCGAGTTCGTTCTATCCGCGCCTGTCGCAGCCGGGCAATCTCACCATCGAGGCGCGGATTCCCGAAGAAACGATCGCGGAAATGAAAAAGCGCGGCCATAAGGTGAAAGTCACCGGGCCGTGGACGCAAAGCCGGGGCGCCGCCGCCGGCATCGACCATGAAGAGGGCCTGCTGCTGGCCGCGGCCAGTCCGCGGTCGATTCAGTCCTATGCTTTCGGGCGGTGAGGCGGCCGGACTAAACTTTCGAGGCATAAACACGTAAAAAGCCGGGACAAACCGGCGCAACCTTTGGGAGGCAACTACGATGAAATCGTTATTGAAAGTCGCGGCGGTGGTTACCGCCGGTTTTATTCTCGTTCCCGGTATCGCGCGCGCGGCCGATTTCGCCGGCAAGCAGATCGCGTTCGTCGTGCCGTTCAAGGAAGGCAGCTCGACGGACCGTTACGCGCGGATATTTTCCATTTTTCTCAAGAAATACCTGCCGGGCAATCCGACGATCGTCTTGAATCACCGGCCCGGCGGCTCCGGTGTCAAGGCCGCCAATTGGTTCGACACCAACGCAAGCGTCAAACCCGATGGGCTGACGGTGTTGGCGGTCTCGACCTCGAATCACACCAGCTTTATCTTCGGCGGCAAGAAGATCAAATACGACGAATTGGGGTGGCGCCCGATCATCCTGTCGCCCTCGGGCACGTGTTTCTACGCGCGCTCCGAAACCGGTGTCACCGGCAAGGACCCGGCGGCGGATATCAAGAAGCTGCGGGCGGGCAAGTGGGTGGTGTCGGGCAAGAACCCGACGTCGTCGGAAATCCGCACCTTCCTGGCGCTGGACATGCTCGGCATCAAGAACGTCACGCCGGTGTTCGGGCTCTCGACGGGCGGGCGGCGCAAGGCCGTCGCGCGCGGCGAGGTCCACTTGGGCAACGACGCCGCCGGCGGGTGCCTGAAACAAACCGCGCGGCTCGAAAAGCAAGGCGTGCTGAAGGTCTTCATGACCCTCGGCTTCGTCAAGCCGGACGGCTCGATCGTGCGCGATCCGGCGTTTCCGGACAAATACACGGTGCTCGAAGCCTATAAGGCGGTCTACGGCAAGGACCCCTCGGGCCCGGCGTGGCGCATGCTCCAGCACTTGATCAACATCGCGGTCATGACGTCGAAATCCCTGGTGCTGCCGAAAGGCACCTCCGATGACGTCGTGAATACCTACATCGCGGCGGTGAAGAAATCGCTCAAGGACCCCGAATTCCGTAAGGCGACCAAGGGCCAGTTCGAACAATATCCGCAAAGTTTCGGCGCGGACGCGGCTAAAATCTACAAGGAAGCGGTCGATATCGATCCGAAGGTCAAGGCCTGGATGCAGGATTGGATTTCGAAACGCTTCAACGTCAATCTTTAATCGAACACGATAACCGGCGCCGCGGATTTTGCCGCGGCGCCGTTGTTTTTAAGGAGGAACCGATGCCGTTTTACAGTGCCAAGGATATGAAGAAAACGACCGACGCCGACATACCCTACACGGATATCCAGGCGGCGGCCGGGGAGTTCGTGAAGGTCGGCGTCGTCACCAAGCGCGAAAGCGAGGGCGGTTCGCTGCATTCGCATTCCGACGAAGAGCAGTGGTCGTATATCCTGGAAGGCAGAATGCATTACATCCTGGGTGACGAAGAAAAAATTCTCGAGCCCGGCGACTTGGTGCACGTTCCGCGCTTCGTGAAGCACCGCAGCCGCGCCGTCGGCGGACCGGTGACGTTCTTCACCGTCAAAAGCCCGGTGCACGCGGGCGGCCTGCGCGACGACATGACCCGGATCGGCGGCGAGGAAGCCGCCGCGGCCGAACGCAAATACGACGAAATGGTCAAGAACGAAGGCTGAGGGTTCGTATCCCGGTTTCGATCTCTTCCCTTTGCAAAAGTATAGGAAAAGGGAAACCACAGAGACACAAAGGCACAGCGAAGACTGAAAATCTCTGTGCCTCTTTGGTTCGATCGCTCTGCGAGACGCTCTCCATACCGTCATGCCCCGGCCCACCGGACCGGCCAAGGGCCGGCCGGAGGACAGGCTCCGCCCGGGGCATCCAGAAATCCGTAAGAACTGGATCGCCCGGGCTGTCGCCGGGCGATGACGATGAGGGCGCTGTTCCGGGACCGGCCCACCGCCATCCTTTATCCCATATCCGCGACAGACAAGGACGAGGCAAACCGAGACACGGCCCACTGCCGGTTAGGCGTCAGGCCTTCAGCGCCGCCTTCACCCGCGCGGGCGTGAACGGCATGTGATAGAGCCGCTTGCCGGTGAGCGCATAAAACGCGTTCGCCACCGCCGCCGCCACCATCGGGTTGCCGACCTCGCCGACGCCGTCGGGCTTGGCGTCGGAGGCGATGAACTCGACGCGCATCTCCTCGGGCGCCTCGGACATCCTGAGCACCTCGTAATCGTGGAAGTTCGACTGCTCGACGACGCCGTTCTTCATGGTGGCGCGTTCCTTGAGCACGCTCGAAAGCCCGTAGACGATGCCGCTTTCGACGTTGGCGCGGGCCGCGTCCGGCTGCACCACGGTGCCGGCGTCGACCACCATCCAGATCTTGTGGACCCGGATGACGCCGCTGTTTTTGTCGAGCGAGATTTCCGCGACGCCGCCGCCGAGCGCGCCCGAGCGGTTGCCCATGGCCATGCCGAGCGCCCGGCCCTCGGGACGCTTGGTCTTCCAATCCGAAATCCCGGCGAGCTCCTCGAAGACTTTGCGCGCCCGGTCGCTCACGCCGACGCGCTCGTAGCGGAACGCGAACGGGTCCATGCCCTCCTTGACCGCCATCTCGTCGATGAACGCCTCGATGGCGAAGATGTTGAACACATGGCCGACCGCGCGCCAATGCTTGAGGCGCACCCCGTGGGCGGCGATGTCGCGCCGCTCGATCAACTGGTTGGGAATGCCGTAATAGGGAATCTTGACGCCCGATTGCAGCAGTCCCTTGCCGTCGCCGACGACGCAGTGGCGCCAGCCGGTGACCTTGCCGTTCGGATCGAGTGCGGCCTCCATGCATTGGAAGGACTGCGGGCGGAACATGCCGTAAGCGATATCTTCCTCGCGGGTCCAGATCATCTTGACCGGGCGTTTGATGTCGCGCGCGATCAGGGCCGCCTCGATGGCGTAGTCGTTGATCGAGCGCCGTCCGAAACCGCCGCCGAGATAGCACTGATGATGGATCACCTGCTCGGGGCTGAAGCCGAGCGCCTTGGCGATGCGTTTGCGCGAGTTGCCCGGCATTTGCGAGCCTTCCCAGACTTCCACGGAATCGCCCGCGTCGTTGAAGCGCACGACCGCGTTCAAAGGTTCCATCTGGGCGTGATAGCCGAAGTCGCTGCGGTAATCGGCCTTATAGGTCTTGGCGGCGGCCGTGAAGGCGGCCTTGTCGTCGCCGTGCTTGTCGAGGACCACGGGGCTCATCTTGGGATCGGTCGATGCTTCGAGGTAGGCCGTATCGAGCGCCGGCTCGGAATCGAAGCCCGCCGCCTTGCCGTCTTTCCAGACGACCTCGAGCGCGCGCCGTGCCGCCATCGCGTGCTCGAAGGTGTCGGCGATCACGGCGACGCCCTGCTTGAGTTTCACCGTCCCGATGACGCCGGGCATCGCCTTGATCTCGGCGTCGTTCCAGCGTTGCGGGCTGCTTTGCTGAACCGGGGCGTGGACCGTGCTGGCGTACACCATGCCGGGCAGATCGACGTCGATCGAGTATTGCGCCGAACCGTTTACCTTGGCCGGAATGTCCCGGCGCGGCACCGACGTGCCGACGATGCGGAAATCGCGCGGGCTTTTAAGATCGCCGGTGGAAATTTCCGGCAGTTTCGCCGGGACGGTCGCGAACGCGGCGATCTCGCCGTAGCTCATGCGCCGCCCGGATGCCTTATGCACGACGGCGCTTGGTACGGTCGCGAGGCTCGATGCGCTCACGCCCCATTTCCGGGCGGCGTTGTCGATCAGCACCTTGCGGACCTGCGCGCCGACCTTGCGCATGTCGGCGTAATACGAGCGGATCGCGCGGCTGCCGACGATGCCCATCGAGCGGGTCGGCTTGCCGTTTCGCATGCGGATGTAGCCGTAAATTTCCGGGTCCGAGGGCGCCATCTCGAGCGCGACCTTGGACCAATCGGCGTCCATCTCCTCGGCCAGGATCACCGGCACGCCGGTCATCGAGCCCTGGCCCATTTCGGCCGCCGGCGTGAGAATGGTGATCGACTCGTCGGGCGCGATCCGCACCCAGGCGGAAACCTGCCGGCCGGTTTTTTTCGCGTGCGCCGGCGTGGTGAGAACCACGCCGTTCGCGCCCAAGGCAACCGCAAACGTCAGGCCCGCGCCGGCGAGAAAGCGGCGGCGGCCGATATCGGTTCGGAAAATCGGTGTGTCCGGCATGGCTCAGCCCTCCCGCGCCGCGCGTTGAATCGCGGCGATGATCCGTTTGTAGGTGCCGCACCGGCAGATGTTGCCGTTCATATGGCTGACGATCGCCGCGCGGCTCGGGTTCGCGTTCTTCGCCAGCAACTCGGCGGCCTTCATGATCTGGCCCGACTGGCAGTAGCCGCATTGCGGCACCTGTTCGGCGATCCAGGCTTTCTGCAGCGGATGGCCGGCGTCGGCCGACAGCCCTTCGATGGTCGTGATCGAGGCGTCTTGCAGGCTCGCGACATCGGCCTGGCAGGACTTGACCGCCTTGCCGTTCACGTGGACCGTGCAGGCGCCGCACAGCCCGGCGCCGCAACCGTATTTGGTGCCGGTCAGCTTAAGGCGATCGCGGACGACCCACAGCAGCATCGTGCCGGGCTCCGCCGACACCGATACCGGCTTGCCGTTCAGAGTGAATGAAACCATCGGATCTCTCCATGGGTCATGGAATTGTTGGAATATAGCCGAGGATGTGCCGATTCCCGGCGCCGCGCACCGTTTCTGTCCGGGCCTGTCCAGCCTGCTCCCTAGCTTCGTCACGCTAGCGCCGGGCCGGGGGCGAGTCACGGAAAATCACGGTCCCGTCACGAAATGTTGACCCGCAACCGCCCGTGTTTTCGGTGTTTCCGGTGGGCCGGGTTTCGCAAATCGAGTACCATCCGGCCGCGCCCTTGGGGGGCTCGGCACGTCGGGCCCCGGGCTGTGGTGGCCGACCTCTATGAAATTAAACCTTTCGGTGCGCTCCGGCGTACTGTTTGTGGCGATTGCCGCACTGGCGGGGGGTGCGCTTTTATGGTTCTCGACCGCCGGCGGTCCGTCGAAAGACGCATCCAAACGCACGGACCGTCGGGCGCCGGTCGTGGTGGCCAAAGTCGAAAACCGATCGGTGCCGGTCAAGTTGCTGACCATCGGCACCGTGCAATCCAAATCGACGGTCGCGATCAAGTCGCGGGTCGACGGCCAATTGCTCGAGGCGGCCTTCAAGGAAGGGCAGTTCGTCAAACAGGGCGATCTGCTGTTCAAGATCGATCCCCGTCCGTTTCAGGCGCAATTGAAGCAGGCCGAGGCCGCGCTGGCCCGCGACCGCGCGCAACTCGAGCGGGCGAAATCCGATCTCAAGCGTTACGAACAACTTTCGCGCCAGGGCTATTCGACGCAGCAAAAATACGAAGAAGCGAAAGCCTCCTCGGCGGCGTTGGAAGCGAGCATCCGCGCCGATAGGGCCGCGATCGACATGGCGCACCTGCAGCTCGGGTTTACCGAAATCCGCTCGCCGATCAACGGGCGCACCGGCAGTTTGCTGGTCAATGCCGGCAACCTGGTGAAAGCGAACGATACGGCGGCGTTGGTCGTCGTGAACGAAATCCGGCCGATCTACGTTTCCTTTTCCGTCCCCGAACAGCATCTGGCCGGCATCAAGGCGCGGCTGGCCGAAAGCGAATTGAAGGTCGAGGCGGCGGCTCCGGAAACGCGCTTGGAGCCGTCGTTCGGCGTCGTCAGTTTTCTCGATAACGCGGTCGATACCAGCACCGGCACGATTCAGTTGAAGGGAACCTTCGCGAACGATGACGAACGCTTGACGCCGGGGCAGTTCGTCAATGTTTCCCTTATTCTGGAAACCTTGGAAAACGTTGCGACCGTTCCGTCCCAGGCGATCCAGAACGGTCCCGCCGGCACGTTCGTTTTCGTGGTCAAGCCGGACAAGAGGGTCGAAGTGCGTCCCGTGACCGTTGCGCTGAAGACCGACGAGATGGCCGCCGTCAAAACCGGCTTGCGGCCCGGCGAGACGGTCGTGACCGTCGGCCAGCTTCGTTTGTTCGACGGCAAGAGGGTCGCGGTCAACAAGGACGCCAAGACGGGCGACGGCGGGAAAGGAAAAAAGAAAAAGGACGGGGAAAAGAAGGAAAAGAAAAAACAGGAAAAATTCGATAAGCCCGCGAAGACGGTTGACGAGTCGCCGGCGAAGCCCGTTTCGGGGCCCGCGTCATGAATTTACCCGAACTCTGCATCCGCCGGCCCGTCATGATCACGCTGGTCATGGCCGCCATCGTTTTGTTCGGCGTTCTGTCCTACCGGCATTTGCCGGTGAACGAACTGCCGAACGTGGATTTCCCCACCATCGAGGTGACGGCCCGCATGCCGGGCGCCAACCCGGAAACTCTGGCCGCCTCGGTCGCGGCGCCGCTCGAGAATCAATTCGCGCGCATCTCCGGGCTCGATTCCATGACGTCGGTCAGCGCCATGAACTCGACGCGGATCACGCTGCAATTCTCCTTGAACCGGGATATCGACGCGGCGGCGCTCGACGTGCAATCCGCCATCACGACCGCGATGCGGAACCTGCCCAAGGATCTTCAGCATCCGCCGTCCTTCCGCAAGGTCAATCCGTCTGAGTTTTCGATCATGATGATCGGCCTGACGTCGAAGACGCTGCCGGTCACCACGGTCAACCATTACGCCGACAATCTGCTCGGCCGCCGGATTTCGATGATCGAAGGCGTCGCCGCGGTACAGATCTTCGGCGAGCAGAAGCACGCGGTCCGCATTCAATTGAACCCGGAAGCCCTGACGTCCCGCGGCATCAGCGTGACGGAAGTCGAACGGGCGATTCAGGGCGGCAATACCTACCTGCCGACGGGGTCCATCACCGGCCCTCATCAGGTGCTGACCGTGCAGACCACGGGCCGGATGAACAAGGCCGAGGACTACAATTCGGCCATCGTCGCCTATCGTAACGGCGCGCCGGTGCGGCTGCGCGAAGTCGGCAAGGCCGTCGAAAGCGTCGAATTCAACAAGGTCGGCACCTGGTTCGGCGAGCAGCAGGGCGTCGTGGTCGGCGTTTTCCGCCAGCCGGGTTCGAACACGGTCAACATCGTCGACGAGATCAAGAGGCTGATGCCCTCGTTCCGTCAGCATGTGCCGGAATCCATAGACCTGAGAGTCGTTTACGACCGCTCCGAATCGATCCGGTCGTCGATCGTCGACGTTCAATTCACGCTCATGCTGGCGGCCTTTTTGGTCGTGCTCGTGATCTTCCTGTATCTGCGCAACATCCGGGCGACGCTGATCGCCGGTATCGCGCTGCCGATTTCCGTGATCGGCACGTTCGCCTCGATGTATCTGTTGGGGTTCAGCCTGAACAACCTTTCCTTGCTGGCCCTGACGCTTGCCGTCGGTTTCGTGGTCGACGACGCGATCGTCATGCTCGAAAACATCGTCCGGCACATGGAAAAAGGCGAGAAACCCTGGGACGCGGCGCTCAAGGGATCGCGCGAAATCGGCTTCACCATTATTTCGATGACGGTCTCTCTGGTCGCCGTCTTCATTCCGGTGATGTTCATGGGCGGCATGGTCGGGCGGTTGCTCCACGAGTTTGCCTTGACCATCACGGCGGCGATCTTGGTGTCGGGATTGGTATCGCTGACGCTGACGCCGATGATGTGCAGCCGGTTTCTCCGGGAGCCGTCCGCGATTCGGCACGGCCGGCTCTATCTGGCCTCCGAAAAGTTTTTCGACGGCATGTTGCGCTATTACGATGTTTCCTTGAGGTGGTGTTTGCGGCACCGGCCGGTCGTGATGGCGGTTTTCGTGGCCACCCTGCTCGCGACCGGCGGTCTTTATGTCGTTATCAAAAAGGATTTTCTGCCGCGCGGCGATTCGGGGCGGGTCATGGCATTCGTCGAAGGCGGCCAGGACATATCGTTTGAAGCGATGAAGCGCTACCAGTTCGAGGTGGCCAAGGTCGCGGCCACGGACCCGAATATCGCCCTCGTGATGTCGCGGGCCGGCGCGCTCGGCAGCCGGATCACCAACAATTCGGGTCAGTTGATGATGCGCCTCAAGCCGCGCGGCGAGCGCCCCGAACCGAATGTCGAAAAGGTCGTTCACGGCCTGCGGCGCAAACTGTCGCGCTTTCCCGGCGTCAAGGTGACGGTGCAGAACCCGCCGTCGATCCGCATCGGCGGGCGTTTGGCCAAGGCCGAGTATCAGTACACCCTGCAGAATCTCGATCTCGATACTTTGTATAAGTGGGCCGGCATCATGGAGAGCGAAATCGCCGCCTTGCCGGGCATTCAGGACATCACCAGCGATCTGGCCATCGCGAGTCCGTCCGTAATCATTCAATTCAACCGCGACAAGGCGGGGACTCTCGGTATCACGGCGGATCAGATCGAAAGCGTCCTGTCGATGGCGTTCGGCGAACGCGAAGTGACGACCATCTATACCGACGCCGATCAATACCCGGTCCTGATGGAACTCGATCCGAGATTCCAGAAGGATATCTCCGCGCTGTCCAAGCTGTACGTCCGGGCCGCGAACGGAAAGCTCGTGCCGCTCGAATCGGTGGCGAGCCTGCGCCTGGCGGTCGGCCCGCACATGATCAATCACCAGGGCCAACTGCCGCGCGTGACCATCGCGTTCAATCTCGCGCCCGACGTGGCGCTGGGCACGGCCATCGAAAGCATCCGCCGGCTCGAGAGCCGGCTGCAGGTGCCGGACACCATGGCGACCAGTTTCCAGGGAACCGCGAAAGCCTTCGAATCCTCGCTCAAGGGCATGGGAATCCTGATCGTGATGGCGATTTTGGTGGTCTACCTTCTGCTCGGCATTCTGTACGAAAGTTTCCTGCATCCGCTGACGATCCTGTCCGGGTTGCCGTCCGCCGGCGTCGGCGCCTTGCTGGCCCTCATGATCTTCAACGTGCCGCTGAGCCTCTATGCGTTTGTGGGCATCATCATGCTGATCGGTATCGTCAAGAAGAACGCGATCATGATGATCGACTTCGCCTTGGAGGCGCAGCGCAAGGACGGCAAACCGTGCGAGGAGGCGATCTATCAAGCCTGCCTGATCCGGTTCCGCCCGATCATGATGACGACCATGGCGGCGTTCGCGGGCAGCATGCCGATCGCCATCGCCTTCGGTCACGGCGGCGAGGATCGCCAGCCGTTGGGCTTGGCCGTGGTCGGCGGTTTGTTATTCTCGCAGCTCCTGACCCTGTACCTGACGCCGGTGCTCTACATCTATCTCGAGCACGCGCAGCAATGGTGGCGGGCCCGGCCGGCGCCGGCGCGAAACGTCGTGCATCCGGCGGAATGACGATCAGGGAATCGTGAGTACGATGTTGCCGAGATGCGCGCCGGCCTCGACGGCCTCGTGCGCCTCGGCGATTTTTTCGAGGGGATACGTTGTCGCGACCGCGTGGCTGAGTTTCCGCCCCTCGAGCCAGGCGGCGATATCCTGGAGCGCTTCTTCGCGTAACGCGTGCGGCATGCCGTAGACGTTGATCAATTTCAGCGTGATGTTCTTCTGGCGCAGGTCGCGGATCGGAATCTCCGCGCTGTTTCGGGCCGAGCCGTAATCGACCACCACGCCTTCCGGGCGGGTCAGGAGCGCCCACTGCGCGGCGTTGGCATTGGCGTTTACGTCGATGATCCGGTCGGCGCCGCGCCCGCCGGTGATCTCGCGTACCCGCGCGGCGACGTCCTCGGCACGGTAATCGATCATGTGATCCGCGCCGGCCGCTTGCGCGTGATCGGCTTTCGCGGCCGAGCTGACGGTCGCGATGACCGCCGATCCCGTGAGCTTGGCCATTTGGACCGCGTACCGGCCGACCGCGCCGGCGCCGCCCAGCACCACGACCCAGTCTTCGCGCGTTTGCCGCCCGGCGGTCACGGCGTAATAGGCGGTCAGCGCGGGCACGCCGAGGCAGGCGCCCGCGTTGAAGTCCGTCGTTTCGGGCAGCGGCGCGGTCAGGAAGTCGGGCAGGGCTATGTACGCGGCGGCGGTGCCGAAAGCGCGCTTGTGTTGAGCGTTGAACAGCCAGACCCGCCGGCCGAGACGGTCGTGCGAAACTCCGTCGCCGAGCGCCTCGATGACGCCCGCGCCGTCGCAGTGGGGCACGATGCGGCTTTCCGTCATGGTGCGCCCGGGCGCGCCGGCGCGCTTTTTGGTGTCGGACGGATTGATGCCCGAGGCGTGCACGCGCACCAGAACCTCGCCCGGCCCCGGTGCGGGCGTGTCGATCTCGCCGACCTCGAGCACCTCCGACGCCGGGCCGGTGCGGGTGTAGAAAGCCGCGCGCATTTAGAGCTTCACGTCGTGGCGCGGGCTCGCGAAGTTTTGCGCGTCGCGTTCGATGCGCTCGAGGTCTTCTTCCAAAATCAGGCCGTCGGCGACCAACTGCTTGGCCGCTTTCACGATCGCCGCGACGTAGCCTTGCGCATCCTTGTAGCGTTCCTGCACCGAGCGGCGCGGATCGTTGGTGGCTTTGCGTTCTTCCGGCGTATCGGGAAACGGGATGGTGCTGCCGGTGAATTCGTGCATGGCCCCGTACCCGTGGCCGCGCCCGCGCAGGTTCCAGCCCGCATACGTCGCCAAGGGGGCGGCGACCATCGGCGCGCGCGCGCCGGCGATGTCGTTGCCGTCCGCGTCGACCGCCGGCACCAGGATCGTATAGCCGTTGTGACCGACGACATCCGGCGGTTGTTTGTCGAAGATGCCCGCCTCCTGGCGCGGCCCGAAATCGTACACGGACAGTTGGTTCACGTCCCACGGGATCATGTGTCCGGGAATGGCCGGGAACTGCTTGCGCCACTCGTCATAGGCAACCAGCGTACCGTCCTTGCGGGTGGGCACGCGGCTCGCGGGCGGCGCGATGCCGTCGGTGACCCAGCGATCGAGCGCATCGAGCAGGGCGCGAAAAAACATCGAGGTGTTCACCACGTTGTTCAGATTCTGGGAAATTCCGCGCGTGGGCGCACTGGCCGCCGGGTTGGCGAAATGCTGGGTGCTCGACCAGA
The DNA here is from genome assembly GCA_040904505.1 of Rhodospirillales bacterium. GTDB lineage: Bacteria > Pseudomonadota > Alphaproteobacteria > Rhodospirillales > CALINB01 > CALINB01. The sequence goes on from JBBDTH010000061.1 coordinate 19,415, forward strand.
CGAAAATGCGCACGGAATCGGGCTGCGCGAGATCGTTGCCTTTCGTGTCGGTATGCACCAGCGAGCCGTGGCGCTGCCAGTATTCGGTGCCGGTCTGGGTGTGGATCAGGAGCGGATCGGTATCCGGGCGCTTGAGGATCGCGTCCGTTTTGCCGGTGATGTGATCGGTGGTTTCGGCGTAGGAAAACGGAAACCTATCGGCGATGTTGAAATGATCCTCGTATTGCTGCCCGGCGGTACCGTTGAGATTGGCGAAGCGGTGGTTCATCCACATCATGCCCGCCCCCGACACGTGCGGCATCATGCCGTCGAACACCTTGCGCCCTTGCGAATCACAATTGAAGCCGAGATGAAGATAGTTGCGGATCACGCGCCCGGTCTGCGAGCGGCCCCAGGCGTAGGCGTAGTCCACGCCCGCCCCGTCGCGCACGGGATTCTTGGCCCCGGCGGCGTCCGTGTCCTCGTATTTGAGGAAACTCACCAGATCGCGCACGGCGGCGAAGCCGAGCCCGAGCACCAGCGGGTCCTTGGCGGTATAGACCAGCTCGTACAGCCAGCCGGTCTCGAAGCCGCCGGGCATGTAGATGTGCCGGTCGGACGGCACGACGGCGATTTCGGTTTCCTGATTGTCCAGCCCGGCGCCGCCTTCGATGCGCGCGAACTGCCACGCCTCGGCCGGAATCGGAATCCGCTCGTCTTCGGCATAGCGGCGTTTGGTGAGCGTTGCCTGGGACGTATCGAGCGACACGGCCGGATAGCTTTTGGTCGCGGGCCAGCCGCTCAGGGGGTACGACACGATTCCGGCCCGAGCCGGGCGGAACTCGACGCGCACGAATCCCGTGATCGGCTTGCCCCGGTCGGTGGCAACCGGCACATCGAGCGTGACCCGGCCGTTGCCGGGGAAAAGATCGCCCTGCCAGGCGCTCCATACGAACGTGTAGCCGCGCCGGAACAAAAAACCGTTTCCGGCGTGCGCGAGAGTTTTCGGATCGTTGGTATAAGCCGCGTCGTTGAAGAACTGCAGCGCGCGCATGTTGCCGCGATTGCCGAAATCGTAAAACAGGCGCCGGTTGCCCTTGGAAAGGTCGGCGGGGCGTAAGATGAACACGTCGGCGGCGAATTCGACCAAGCCCCGATCGTTCACCGGAGCCTTGTCGAGATCGACGATTCCGGCTTGCGCCGCCGCCTTGGGATCGACCGCGTACTGGGCGCGCCCGTGCAGCCGTTCATACGGTCCCGTATCCCCGAACGCGTGGCCGCCCGCGAAGGCGGCGCGGTCGTGAATATGCAGTTCGATCTTGTTGGTCATCGGCGTTCTCCCTTTTTTGTCTTTTGCCCCTTTTTATCTTTTGTAAGCCCGTTATCGGTTTTCCGAAAGAGGGAAGGAGCCGTAACGGGGGTGTCTCGGGCCCGTCATAAAAATGCAACAGTTATTGCATAGAACAGAATCATGCATTTTTCATTGCAAATCGGATTTGGGAGCTTAAAATCAGGGCCAATAAAACAACCGGCACCATTCAACAGGGGGCCACGACTATGAACCTTCGGCAAATCGTCGAAGATTTCGACGGCCGGCTGACCAAATCGGATCAGCGGCTGGTCAAGGCGTTGCTCGCCAATCCGGCGGAAAGCGCCTTTCTGTCTTCTCAGGAGTTGGCCGATAAGGCGTCCGTTCATCCGACCACGGCGGTGCGCTTGGCGCGCAAGCTGGGTTTCGACGGCTATTCCGAACTGCGCCTGAAACTTCAAAGCGATTTGATCGGCATGTCGCCGGCCGCCGAACGGATGCAGCGCCGTCTCGAGCAGCTGGATCACGGGTCGCTGTCCGCATTCGTCGACAGCGAGATCGGCGCCTTGCGGAACCTGCCGAATCAAGTGGCCCAGGCGGACATGGAAAAAGCGGCCCGGATTCTGTGCGACGCGAACCGGATTTTTCTGTTCGGCCTCGGCCATGCCGAAGCGATGGTCCTGTTGATGGATATGCGCCTCAGCCGGTCGGGATATTGTACGCGCATCATGCGCCAATCGCCGCGCCGGCTCGCGCCGGAGTTGATGAACATCGGCGCAAACGACGCGGTCCTCCTGTTCATGTTCAGCGAAATCGAGCAGGACGTTCAGTTCATCCTGCAGCACGTGCGCGACGTCGGCGCCAAGAGTATCGTGATCAGCGACCTGATCGGGCCGTTGTTAAGGCCGAATCCGGATGTGTTGTTGGGCGCGTCGCGCGGCGAAGTCGGCGACGCCCGGTCGATCGTCGTTCCCATGACGATCTGCAACACGCTGATTTTGCTGGTTTCGGAAACGGACGGCGGCACGTCGATCAAGCATTTGGCGAAGGTTACCGAGCTTCGCCGCAAACTGGAATCTTTGTGAAAAAGCCATCATGAAACGGAAACACATAGGTCACTTTACCGTCACAACGAATCTCTAAGCCGTTCTTGATTTTTTTATTGCATCGGATGGAGGGAGAAGTCAGATGTTGAAACTCAAACGAACCTGGCAGTGGATCGGTTTGGCGCTGACGGCGCTCGTGTTGTTGGGCCCGGCCGTATCGTATGCCGACAGCCGGCCCGATCTTGTCATCGCGGTCAACAAATTGCCGCGCTCGCTCGAGCCGGTGGAAAGCACGGGCAATGTCGATGTCCGCGCGCATTATTCTAGCTTCGATACCCTGATCCGGCGCGATTTTCTCAATCCTAAAAAAAATCAAGTGCCTGATCTGAAGCCGAGTTTGGCGGAATCGTGGAAGTGGATCGATAAGAACACGCTCGAACTGAAGCTGCGCAAGGGCGTGAAATTCCACAGCGGCGATCCGGTAACGGCGGACGACGTGGTGTTCACGTTCTCGAAGGAACGCATGAGTGGGAAAAACTCGGTGCTGCCGAGCGGAAGCCGGTATTTCGGCCATCTGAAAAAGGTCGAGAAAGTCGACGATCTGACCGTGCGGATCATCACGGAGGAGCCCGACGTCATGCTCGATCAGCGCCTGGCCACCTATGCCGGCTGGATCGTCAGCAAGAAACAGTGGATGCAATACAAGGACGAGGGCGAAAAGTGGGCCGCCTCGCAGCAGGCCAAGATGAAAACGAAAAAAGACGAGAAGAAAAAAAAGAAGAAGAAGAAAAGAGACGTGAAAATAACCTGGATGCACTATGCCCTGAAGAACATCCGCTGGAATCCGGTCGGCACAGGCCCGCTCAAGTTCGTCGAGTGGCGCAAGAACCAGTACATCAAGTACGCCGCCAACGACGATTACTTTCTGGGTAAGCCGAATTTCAAAACCCTGACGTTCAAGGTCGTGCCGGAAGTGGCGACCCGGATCGCCGGCTTGGCCTCGGGCGAGTTCGACATGATCGTCGACGTGCCGCCCGATCAGTTCAAGGTTCTGGAGCGTTACAAGGACATCGATATACGTTCCGTCGTGCTCGAAAACACGCATATGTTGGTGTTCAACATGTTGGCGCCAAGCCTGAAGGACAAGCGCCTGCGTCAGGCTTTGAGTTTGGCCATCGACCGGGCGCAGCTCCGAAAAGCCCTGTGGAATAATCGCAACTACACGCCGAACGGCCATCAACTGCCGAGTTTCGGGAAAATGTATAACCCCGATCGACCCGGCTACGTTTACGATCCGGAGAAGGCCAAAAAGCTGCTCAAGGAGGTCGGCTACGACGGGCGGGAAATTTCATTCCGGGTCATTCCGAACTATTACCTGAACGGCACGGAAGTGTCGCAAATCCTCCAGCAGATGTGGAAGAAGGTCGGGATCAACGTCAAACTGGAATTCGTCGACAGCTTCAAGCAGGTTCGTTCCAAGGGCGTCGAGATTTATACCTGGTCGAACACGCACCGCCTGCCGGACCCGACGGGTGCCCTGATGATCACCTGGGGACCAAGATCGGCGATCCAGCGCCGCTACAAGTTCTGGCGAGCGCCGCAGGCCTTCAACGACGGGCTGAACGAGATTTTGACGACGTACGATATGGACAAGCGATATGCCGCGTTCCAGAAAGTGCTGGACATCTACGAGGACGAGATGCCCGGCACGATGCTGTACAACGCGCTGTACAGTTACGCGGTCAAAAAGAACATCGACTGGACGCCGTTTCCGATCCTGTTTATGGATTTTCGGCCGGACGTCCTGAAGATCAAGGGGTAACCGTTCTAAACAGTAATCCTAATTCGTAAAACATGGGAAAAACACGAATGTCAAAACTAAAACAAACTTACCGATGGATCGGTTTGGCGCTGCTGGCGTCGGCGCTACTGGTCCCAAATGCGTCTTACGCCGACAGCCGGCCCGATCTCGTCATCGCGGTGAATAAGCTGCCGCGCTCGCTCGAGCCGGCGGAGAAAACCGGCAACGTGGACGTGCGGGTCAGTTACTCGGTTTTCGATACGTTGATCCGCCGGGACTTCATCAATTCGGAAGAGGGTAAGCTTCCGCTCCTGAAGCCCCATCTGGCCGAATCCTGGAAGCGGATCGACTCGAACACGCTCGAGGTCAAGTTGCGCAAGGGCGTGAAATTCCATAACGGGGATGAGGTTACGGCCGACGACGTCGTGTTCACGTTCTCGCCGGAACGGATTGCCGGCAAGGAGGCGGTCGTGCGTAACGGCCGGACCTATTTCGGCCACTTGAAGTCGGTCGACAAGGTCGACGATTACACGGTGCGCATCAGCACCAAGGGCGCCGACATCATGCTCGAACAGCGCTTGGCGACCTATGCGGCCTGGATCGTCAGCAAAAAGCAATGGACGAAATACAAAGAAGCCGGGGAGACGTGGGCGGCCGCGCAGAACGCCGCCATGAAAAAAAACAAGAAAGCCGAAAAGAAGAAAAAGAAGGGCCCGCTCACGTTCAGCTGGATGCATCATGCGCTCAAGAAAGTTCGCTGGAATCCGGTCGGCACCGGCCCCTTGAAATTCAAGGAATGGCGCAAGAGCCAATATATCGTCTTCACCGCTAACGACGATTATTTCATGGGCAAGCCCGCATTCAAGACGCTCACCTTCAAGGTCGTGCCGGAAGTGGCGACGCGGATCGCCGGATTGGCCTCGGGCGAGTACGATATCATTGTCGACGTGCCGCCCGATCAGATGAAAGTGCTGGACCGTTACAAGGACATCGACGTGCGCTCGGTGGTGTTGGAGAATTCCCATGTCATCGTGTTCACGCCGACCACCGAAAACCTCAAGGACAAGCGGCTGCGCCAGGCGCTCAGCCTCGCCATCGATCGCGAGAAGCTGCGTAATGCTTTGTGGGGCGGTAAGAACTTCACGCCGAACGGCCATCAATTGGCATCCTTCGGCGATATGTATAATTCGAAGCGCAAGGGTTACGTTTACGATCCGGAAAAGGCCAAGAAGCTGGTCAAGGAATCCGGATACGACGGCCGCGTGATCACCTACCGTTCGGTGCCGAACTACTACCTCAACGGCATGGAAGCGGCGCAGATCCTGCAACAGATGTGGAAGAAGGTCGGCATTAATGTGGAGTTGAAGTTCGTCGACAACCGCTCGGCGGTGCGCGCCAAGGGCGCCGAGATTTTCGATTGGTCGAACACATACCGGCTGCCGGACCCGACGGGAGCGTTGATGATCAGTTGGGGCGTTCGCGCGTCGGTTCAGCGCAAATACAAGTTTTGGAAAGCGCCGAAAGCCTTCAACGACAGGCTCGCGAAGATTTTGGCGAGCGGCGATTCGAAGGAGCGTTACGAGGAGTTTCAGAAAGTCCTCGATATTTTCGAGGACGAAATGCCGGGAACGATCCTTTACAATCCGCTGATGAGCTACGGCATCAAGAAGAAGATCGAGTGGACGCCGTACCCGATTTTCTACATGGACTTCCGTCCGGACGTCTTGAAGATCAAGGGGTGATGCTCTGAAAAACGCCGTAGAAAATACCGCGGAGCCCATTCTGGAGATTCGGAACCTTGAAATCCGTTTCGAAACCGAAGAAGGGATCATTACGGCCGTCAGCGACGTCTCCCTGAAAGTCGCCCCCGGCAAGACCCTCGGTCTTGTCGGGGAAAGCGGCTGCGGCAAAAGCGTCACGTGCCATGCCGTTCTGCGCCTGACGCCGACGAACGGCCATGTCGTGTCCGGCGAGATTCTTTATGGCGGGGTGGATTTGCTGCGCCTCGATACGCCGCACCTCGACCGAATTCGCGGTCGCGATATCGCGATGATTTTCCAAGACCCGTCGAGCTCTCTCAACCCGGTGCATACCATCGGCCGGCAGTTGGTGGAGAGCCTGATGCTGCACCGGGGCATGGGCAAAACCGAAGGTTGGGCCGAAGCGTTGCGGCTGCTCGATACGGTCGGGATTCCGGAAGCGCGACGCAGGCTCGGCGAATACCCGCATCAATTGTCGGGCGGTATGAACCAACGCGCCATGATCGCCATGGCCTTGGCGTGCCGGCCGAAGATTTTGATCGCCGACGAGCCGACGACCGCGTTGGATGTCACCATCCAGGCGCAAATTCTCGAACTTCTGCAAAACCTCAAACGGGAATTCGGCATGGCCTTGGTGTTGGTGACCCACGATTTGGGCGTGGTGGCGGAACAGGCCGATGACGTTGCGGTGATGTACATGGGGCGTATCGTCGAAGCGGCGAGCGTGGTCGATCTGTTTCGGCGGCCGGTCCATCCCTATACGATCGGGCTGCTGTCCTCGATTCCGAGGGTCGATCGCAATGTCGGCCAGCTGCATTCCATCGAGGGATCGATTCCGTCGCCGTTCGAGATATTGCCGGGCTGCACGTTCGAGCCGCGCTGCCGCTTTTCGAGCGCACGCTGCCGAGAAGGCATTCCGTCCCTGGAAGCGATCCGCCGAGAACAGCAGGCGGCCTGCTTTCATCCGCAAGGAATTGTCTGATGGCGCCGCTCGATACGGGGTCGGCGGATCGAGCCGAGATTTTATCGGTGGACGCCTTGGTGCGTCATTTTAGCAAGCGCCGGGCGCATCCTTTCGCGAAGAGCGAAGTGATCCGGGCCGTCGACGGGATCAGTTTCGATCTGCGCGAGGGCGAAACGCTGGGCCTGGTCGGGGAAAGCGGCTGCGGCAAAACGACGACGGGGCGTTTGGTGCTGGGAATCGACGAGCCGACCGGCGGCACGGTGCGTTTCGACGGCAAGGCGGTCAGCGGAATGTCGGCGGCGGCGTGGCGGGATTTACGCCGCGATATGCAGATGATTTTTCAGGATCCCATGGGCGCGCTCGATCCGCGCATGACGGTCGCCGCCCAGATCGAGGAACCGCTCAAAATTCACGGCATCGGCACGAAAGACGAACGCCGGGCCAAGGTTCTCGACATGTTGGCCGCCGTGGGGTTGCCGGAGCCGATCCGAACCCGCTACCCCCACGAACTGTCCGGCGGCCAGCAACAACGCGTCGTCATCGCCCGTGCCTTGATTCTGAAGCCGCGATTGATCGTGTGCGACGAGCCGGTTTCGGCGCTCGACGTTTCGGTGCAGGCGCAGGTGGTGAATCTGTTGGCCGATTTGCAGGCCAAATTCAATCTGGCCTATTTGTTCATTTCGCACGATCTCAAGGTGGTTCGCCACCTTTCCCACCGGGTCGCGGTCATGTATCTGGGTGAAATCGTCGAGACCGGTCCGCGCGACGCGCTGTTCGACAACCCGTTGCATCCTTACACCCAGGCCCTGATGTCGGCGGTGCCGGTTCCGGACCCGGAAGCCGACCATCAGAGGATCATTTTGACGGGCGATCCGCCGAGTCCGATCAATCCGCCGACGGGATGCCGGTTCCACACGCGCTGTTCCTATGCCGAGGCGGTTTGCGCCGAGAAGGCACCGGCGCTGAAGACCGCCGGTCACGACCAGCGGGTTGCGTGCCATATCGTTGACGGGACGATTACCCCGCGGCGCACAGCCGCGGCGGGAGGATGACATGCTGATCGTCGCGCATCGGGGCTATTCGAGCCGGTATCCGGAAAACACGGTCTTGGCGTTCGAGCAGGCCGTTCGGGCCGGGGCCGATTACATCGAAACGGATCTTCGTCTGAGCCGGGACGGCGCCGTTATGTGCTGTCACGATCCCGATCTAAAACGAATCGCCGGCCAGGCGGACACCATCGCCGACATGAGCCTGTCGTCGCTCAGGGCCGTATCGGTTGCCGACGGGTTTTCGATTCCGACGCTGGAGGAGATCCTCAAAATCGCGCATCGGCGGGTCGGCGTCATGCTCGACGTCAAGGTTACGACCGAAGCGATGCTGGACCGCGCGCTTGCGTTGATCGAGAACGCCGGCATGACGGCGCACGTCATGTACGGCACGCGGGATATCGATCATGCCGTTCTGGTGAAAAAACGCAGGACGACGATGGCCGTTCTCGGCATGCCGGGCAATCCGGCGCAAATTCCGGATTTCATGGCTGCCGGCGTCGACGCGGTGCGCGTTTGGGAAGAAGACGTCACCGACGGGATCGCGGCACTGATTCACGAAGCCGGTAAGCAGGTTTGGGTGACCGCCGGCTTGCGCCGTCATGGCGAGACGGTCGGGTCGATGACCCCGGCCCGGCTTGAAACGCTGAATGCCTTAGGCATCGATGCCGTCCTGGTCAACGACCCGGTATCGGCGCGCCGAAGCATCGAGAAACCGTCACGGGGAAAACATTTACAAACGGGAGTGCCCTTATAATGAGTGATCGCCTGAAGTTCATGATCGTTACGTTCGACGGCTTGCGCCGGGACATGATCACGCCGGAATTGGCCCCCAATCTCGTCCGGTTCATCGAAGGCGGCGTCGATTTTCCGTTGAGCCGCGCGGTCTTTCCCTCGGCAACCCGGGTCAATGCCGCGGCGTTGTCGGCGGGCGCGTCGCCCATCAACACCGGCGTTACCGCGAACAAGTTCTTCGATCAGCGCGTCTTTGCCGATCGGGTCGTTCATACCGGCAAATACGATCATTACATGGCCGCGCAGAAGGCCTATGGCGGGCAGTTTATAGATATGACGACTCTGGGCGAATGCGCCGCCGAGGCGGGGCTCTCGGTGGCGGTCGTCAGCACCGCTTCCGGCGGCACCACGAGCTTGCTAAATCCCAAAGCCGAGAAACTCGGCCATGTCACCCTGGCGCTGACCGATTGGAACGCGTCGGTGCCGAAAAGCGTCGCGGATAAAGTGATGGAGCGTTTCGGGCCGTTGCCGCCGGCGGCGCGCCCGAACGTCGCGCGCATCAAACTGCAGACCGACATGCTGCTCGAGTACGTTCTGCCGGAACTCGATCCGGATATCGCATTCGTTTGGTTCTCGGATCCCGACAGCACCTATCATAAGTGCGGCCTCGGTTCCCCCGAAAGCAAGGAAGCCATCCAAAACGCCGATGCCCAGCTCGGTCGTATCCTTGCATGGATCGGCGACTCGCCGGAGGCCGGGCGCTATCAGGTTTTCGTCATGTCGGATCACGGTCAGATCACCGCGAAAACGCGAATCGAATTCCGCGAGAGCATGGCGAAAACGGGCTTGAAGTTCGCCGCGCATTTCGGCGGCGATGCGGATTACGCGGGCAGCGCCGGGTATTCCGGCGCGATCCGGATTCGCGACGGCGATTCTCGGCGGATGGCGTCCCTGATCGACTGGTTCGCCGAGCAGCCCTGGTGCGGCTTGCTGTTCACGCCGAACGGCAACGGTATCGACGGCGGCGTTCCGGGAACCCTCGACCGCGCCTTGCTGCAGGTCTCTCATGCGCGCGCTCCCGAGGTCTATTTCACCATGCGGACGGACGATTCGATCAACCGATGGGGCATGCCGGGCGCGTGCTACTTTAACTCTTCCGAGTTGCCGGAAGGCGGCGGGACGCACGGCGGGCTTCATCCGATCGAGATGAACAACCTGTTGGCGGTGCAAGGGTCGGCCTTTAGGCAGGCGTATGCCTCGGCCTGGCCGGCGAGCCACACGGACATCGCGCCGACGATCCTGAAACTCCTGGGGCTGGCGCAGCCCGCCGGGATGACGGGCCGCTTGCTTAACGAGTCCTTGGCCGACGGGGGCGCCGAGCCGCCGCCGCCGGAAACCTTCGAATGCGCCAGCACCCTGGGCGGACAGACTCAATGCCTGCGGTATTGGCGGGTCGACAAGACGATTTACCTCGATCGCGGTTGGGTGGAATAATCCCCCATGAACTTCCGATTCATTGCCGTCAAACTTTTTCGCGCGCTGATCACCATGTGGCTCGTGATCACGTTCGCTTTTCTGGTGCTGAAACTGTCCGGCGATCCGATCGAGATCATGCTGGGCGACGAGGCCGAGCCGGACGTCGTCGAATACTACCGCGTGCTGTACGGCCTGGATCGGCCGATCCACGAACAGTACATAAAATACTTTGTCGGAATCGCGCACGGCGATCTGGGGTTCTCGTTGATCGACGAGCGCGACGTCGTCGAAATGATTTTCGAGGCTGTTCCCAATACTCTGTTTCTCGGTGGGATCGCCCTTGCCATCAGCCTCGTCATCGGCATTCCGCTCGGTATCATCGCGGCGCTCAACCGGAACAAGCCGGTCGACCGGTTCGTCATGACCTTTGCCGTGTTCGGTTTCAGCATTCCTAATTTTTTCTTGGGGATTCTGTTGATTCTGATGTTCTCGCTTTGGCTTCGGTGGCTGCCGAGTTCGGGCATGGGGACGGTTTGGCATATCATCATGCCGGCGATCACGCTGGGTACGTCGGCGGCGGGGTCCCTGGCGCGGTTCGCGCGCTCTTCGATGCTCGAAGTCTTGAATAAATCCTATATGCGCACCGCCACCGCCAAGGGAGTGCCCCGGCGTCAGAGAATTCAATGGCATGCGCTTCCCAACGCGGCGATTCCGCTGGTAACCATACTCGGTTTCAGGATCGGTGATTTGATCGGCGGGTCCATCGTGACCGAAGCGGTCTTCGCCTGGCCCGGAGTCGGGCGGCTTCTGGTTTCGGCCGTAACGGCGAAGGACTTGGCCGTCGTTCAGGGAATTCTCTTGATGGTCGCCTTTACCATGGTGATCGCCAATCTCCTCGTCGATCTGATTTACGGCTGGGCCGATCCGCGCGTGCGGACCAGCGCCGTCATGGATAAAGAGTAAGCTCATGGACAAGCGGCCCGATACGACGCCCGATACGACCCTGGCGCCGGCCCCCCGTTCGATGCTGCGGGCGATTCCGAAGCGGGCCGCGAAGTATCCGCTGCTCGTCGTCATGGCGGCGGCGTTCATCGCATGCGTGATGGCGATCTTCGTTTTCGCCGACTTTTTGGCGCCGTATCATTACACGACGCAGGATTTGCCCAACAGGTTAAAGCCGCCGTCGTTCCTCGGCGGCCCCGAACAATATTTCCTCGGCACCGACGAATTGGGCCGGGGCATTCTCAGCCGGCTGATTTACGCCACCCGTTTCAGCATTTTCGTCGCCATTCTCGGGACCGGGATCGGCGCGGTGTTGGGCACGTTTCTCGGTTTCGTCGCGGCGCATTTTCGCGGCTGGGTCGAGGAAACCCTGATGATGCTGGTGGACGCGCAGGCGTCGCTGCCGTTCATGTTGATCGCGCTCGCCGTTTTGGCCTTTTTCGGCAACAGCTTCACGTTGTTCATCATCATCATGGGGATCAACGGTTGGGAGAACTACGCCCGTCTGACCCGAGGCATGGTGCTCTCGGCGAATACGCACGGCTATGCCGTCGCGGTTCGGTCGTTGGGCGCGAAGCCGAGCACGGTCTATTTCCGCCACATCCTACCGAATATCGTCAGCATTCTGATCGTGCAGTTCACGCTCAACTTTCCGGGAACCATCTTGCTCGAGACGTCGCTCAGCTTCCTCGGACTCGGCATCCAGCCGCCCTTGACGAGCCTCGGCCAGATGCTGGGCGCCGGCCGGGCGCACCTGTTGTTTTCCTGGTGGATAGCCGTGTTGCCGGGCACGATGATTTTCCTGACCACGCTGTCGATCAGCATCATCGGTGATTGGCTGCGCGATAAATTCGATCCGACGTTGCGCAACCGGTAAGTGGATTTCAGGATCGGTTTTTATCGTCGAGCCTGCCGTAAACGTCCTCATACCGGACGATATCGTCTTCGCTGAGATACTCGCCGGTTTGAACCTCGATGAAGACAAGCGGGTTCTCGGCGGGATTTTCGACCGAGTGTTTCATGCCGATCGGGATGAAGGTCGATTCGTTTTCTTTAAGATCGATCGTATCGTTATCTCGGGTGATGCGCGCCGTTCCCGAGACGACGATCCAGTGTTCCGCTCGGTGATTGTGCATTTGCAGGCTGAGTTTGCCGCCGGGATTGACCTCGATGCGTTTGACGAGAAAGCCGTCGGCGTGCAGGACCGTTCGATAGCGGCCCCAGGGGCGGAAGACCAACGGGTGCGTCAGATGCTTTTCGTCGCCGGTTTTCTCGAGGAGCGCCACCAAATCGCGGACGTCCTGGGCGCGGTCTTTCGGCGCGACCACGACGGCGTCGTCGCGCGCGGCGACGATCAGGCCGTCGATGCCGAGGGCGGCGACCAGAATACCGTCGCCGTACAAACACGAATTACGGGTGTCGAGGGCGATGGCCTCGCCGTGTTTCATGTTGCCGTCGGCGTCCTTGTCGGCGGTTTGCCAGAGCCCGGCCCAGGAGCCGAGATCGCTCCAGGCGAACGTTGCGGGAACGACGGCGGCGTGAGTGGTTTTTTCCATGACCGCGTAATCGATGGAGCGCGCCGGGACCGGGGCGAAGATTTCGAGCGACAGGCGCCGGAACCAAAGATCTTTCTGCGCGGTCTCGAGAGCTTTTCGACAGTGTTCGACCACGCCCGGCTCGAACCGTTCGAGCTCTTCCAGGAACAGGGCGGCGGGAAACAGGAAAATGCCGCTGTTCCAAAAATGACCGCCGGTCGCGATGAGATCCTCGGCGGTTTTTTTGTCCGGTTTTTCGATGAACCGACCGACGCCGAAGCATCCCGGCGCGTTCTCGAGCGGATCGCCTTGCCGGATATAGCCGTATCCGGGTTCGGCGTAGCCGGGCGCGATTCCGAACGTGACCAGGGCGCCCGCTTCGGCGGCCGCGCGCGCCATTTCAACGGCCTTGCGGAAGGCTTGCGTGTCGCCGATGGCGTGATCGGCGGGAAGCACGAGCATGAGTGCGGCCGGATCGTGCGCCGTGATCAGGAGCGCCGCCAGGGCCGCCGCCGGCGCGGTGTTGCGCCCGACCGGTTCGAGCAGGGTCGCCGCCGGGGTGATGCCGACGGCGCGCAGCTGCTCGGAGGCGATGAACCGATGATCCTCGTGGCAGATCAGGATGGGAGCGGCAAAACCGCCACCGTCGACCCGCCGGGCGGTCGCCTGCAGCAGGGTCGGCCCGCCCAAGGGGGCCAGGAACTGCTTGGGCAGATTGGCCCGCGAGAGTGGCCATAGGCGACTGCCCGTGCCGCCCGAGAGGATTACCGGATGAATTGCTGGTTTCATGGTGGTTTCACGTCGGCATTGTGGGGGTTAAAGTCGTGATATTGAAGGATTTTAGGATTTTAAGGCCTTGGAAAGCCAGACCATACATTATAAAGACATGCCGATGAATAGCGCCCTCGATACCGCAATACCGCAAGAAACCGCCTTTTGGCCGTATCTCGTTTTGGCGATCGGCGCCGGTAGCGCCGGTGTACTCGCCTTCTACTTGCAGCCCGCCGATCTGTGGCCCGCGCGACTGTTGTTGCTCCTCCTTTGGGGCTTGTGCATTTGGCTGCTGTTGCGCGACGGACTCGCCGTTCTTTTCCTCTCGCCGATCGCGATCATGGGCGGGTTGAGCATCTTCGCCTATTCGTTTCTGCCGGCGCTGATTCCGCTTCAGTCGAAATATATTTACGTTATGCGGAACTGGATTCACGACCTGCCGCCGTATCTGAACAGCCTGGCCGAGGCCTTGATTATCGCTTTCTCGGCCCTGATGCTTCTGACGCTGGTTGTGATTGCATTCACCGTACGCTTGCGAGATATAAGGATTAACGTCAGAACGAATTTTCACCCTTATGTAAGACTTATTCTCGTATCGTGTTTAACTTTCTCCCTGATATTTCAAGGGCTTTGGTCGGTCAACGAAATTTGGCCGCAACTGCCGCCGCCGACGGGGATTTTACGTCAAATCCATCATGCCCTGCCGGCGCTGCAGACGGTTGCCTTGACCGCCTTGTTCATCGATTCCTTATCGCGCGGACGGAAAGCATTATCGTTGGTCTGCGGCCTTGCCGCGATAACCGTCCTGGTTTTGGCGACGGCCGGTATTGCGAAGACGCCGATTTTCCATTCCGTCAGCCTCGTCATCGTATGGTTCGCGCTTTCCGCCCTGACGCTGAAAAAACGCTTCTTTGTTATCGGCGGCATTAGCGTCCTATTGGCTTTGGTTCTGACGCTGTCGCCCTTTGTCCGTCCCGGCGAATCTTCAGGATGGAAAACCAGTCAAGAGAAGTCCGTTTATATGGTGAAAAGCTTTTGGAGCCAGTCGACGTCGCGTCAATTGGGCACCGGCCGTTGTTTGCACGACGTGACGGCATTGCATTGGCCGGACTCGGGCGAAGGCTCGGCTTTTTATTTTCTGGCAGGCCTGGTGCCGCGGATGCTTTGGCCCGATAAGCCGAGTCTGTCCCTGGGACAGCAGTACGCCGTTCGCTATTGCGTATCGGCGCCCGGATCGACGCACACGGCATCGATTTCATTGTTGGGCGAACCCATCACGCAAGCCGGCCGCGTCGGTCTGGCGGTCGCGATGATCGTCCTCGTTACGGCGTTATCCGCCGTAACGCTGCTCGCGTTGAAAACGACGCCGTACGGCATAATCGCCCTGGTTGCGTTATTGCCGTGGCTGATGGATTTCGATCAGCATTACGCGCTTTATTGGGCCAATAGCGTCAAGATGGCGATTATCGTCCTAGGCGTTTTATTCGCCCTGGCGTGGGCACAGCGCCGCCTCGATCGCCGCGACGCCCAGGGTTAGCGCCGATGAATGCAATATTGAAAAATACGGAGCGGACCCGCGTTCTGATCAACGGGCTTCACGCCAAATCCGGCGGCGGGATTACGTATTTGCGCAACGTTCTGCCGTTGTTCGGTGCCGATCCCACCTTGGAAGTCCATCTGTTCATTCACGTCGACCAATACGAGACTTTCTCTAAAAGCGGCGACGGCGTGCGCATTCATTTGTTGAATTTTCCGACGGGTTTTTTCAGATTGCTTCTTTGGGAGCAAGCGGTTTTGCCGGTCATGGCTAAAATGATCGGCGCGGATGTCGTATTTTCGACGGCCAATTACGGCCCCTTCACGATGCGCAACCAGGTTATTTTGTTGCGCAACGCACCGGCGGTCGGGCGCCGGGAATGGCGAATCGCACGGCGGCTCTATTGGATCACCCTCGCCTTCGCCACGCGCTTGTCGTTGATTATCGCGCGCCGGGCCATTGCCGTTTCGGATTACGCGGCGGAGACGATCACCCCTTTTTGGGTGCGCGACAAAATATCGATCGTACATCATGGAGTCAGCGAACTGTTTCGCGCGCAAAATGACATCCCGGTCGCCGAGCGGGAAAATTTCCTTCTGATGATCGCGGACATTTATGTGCAAAAAAATCTGCATACCGTGATCAAGGCCTTGGCCCGGGTTCGAGAAACGCACGAAGACGTCAAATTGCTCGTCGCGGGCAGTATTTTGGATCAATCTTATTATAATCAACTCCGCACGCAGATCGAACGGTTTGGGCTTTCGGAAAACATATCCTTCCTGGGAAGTAAATCGCCCGAGGAAGTGAGGGATTTGTATCATTCATGCCGTGCCATGATCTTCGCTTCGACGGTGGAAGCCTTCGGCAACCCGCTTGTCGAGGCCATGGCCAGCAGTTGCCCCGTTATTTCTTCCGATGCGGCGGCGATGCCCGAGATCGCGGGTGACGGCGTCCTTTATTTCAATCCCTACGATGACGAAGCGTTGGCGGCATTGTTGGAGAGAGTTTTATCGGATCAATCGCTTTGCGACGATCTTTCGAAGCGCGCTTCGATCCGCGCACAGGCTTTTTCCTGGTCCCTGACCGCCGAAAAAACGGCCCGTGTTTTACGCGAGGCCGCGGCTTTGGCTTCGAAGAGGTCTGCATGACGCGAAAGCGCGTTTTGCTCGTTACATTGCCGCCTTTCGAGGGAGGCGTGCCGGCCCTTACGTCTCTTTTGGCCCATTTCCTCGTTTCCAGAGGTTACGATGTCACGGTGGGGTATTATGCAACATATGGCGATGAGCCCGATTTGGTTGCGCCGCTGTGGCGAATTCCTGTCGGCGGCCGTCCGGCAAGCCGCGAATCGATGCGGTTCGGCGACATTAAAACGGTCGGCATCGGATGCTGGTGCCCGGAACTTGAAATACCATATTACACGTCGTCGCGGTTATGGGACCGTTTGTTCGAGCGGCATGACTATCATGTCGTCGTCGGGGGTAATGTCCTTACGGGCTATCGGTTGATCCGCCGCGGATTGCCGCATTTCATATGGTGCGCGACGCCGTTTCTCGAAGAAAGAAAAGATCGTCAGGACCGCATGAGCGTTTGGCGCCGATTGGCGGATAGACTGTTCATGGTTCCGCTGCTGAGCCTTATGGAACGATATGTCCTGGCCCGGAGCGATCTCGTTCTCCCCATAAGCAATTATACCGCCGATAGATTCCGTGATATGGGCCGCACGGGCGCCATGACCGTTTTAACGGTGCCCGTCGACTGCGGCGCGTTCGTTCCGCCGCCCGCGCCGGCGCCGGCCGGTGTCGTGGGGTTCGCCGGCCGCCTTGGCGATCCCCGGAAAAACGTTTCGATGCTGATTGCGGCGATCGCTCTCTTGAAAAGCGAGGGTGTCTCCGTATTCTTGCGTCTAACGGGCGAGCCGAACACCGAAATCGGCGCGGCGATCGCCGGGCATGGGCTTGATGCGATCGTCGAATTTACCGGGGTTCTTGAAAAGCGGGACCTGCCCGCCTTCTATCAAAGCCTCGATATTTTCGCTCTGCCCTCGCATCAGGAAGGGCTGGGGATCGTCGGGATCGAAGCGATGGCCGCGGGCGTGCCCGTCGTCTCCACCCGCAACGGCGGCGCCGAAGATTACGTGATCGACGGCGAGAACGGCCTGTTGGTCGGGTTTAGCGCCGAGGAAATGGCGGCGGCGCTAAAGCGCTTGATAGAAGACCGGTCATTTCGGGACCATGCGTCGCGCCAGGCCCGTGAAACGGCCGTCACCCGGCACAGTCATAAAAGCTGGCATGACGGCATCGAGCGGGCATGGCGGCAGGTTTGGGGAGAGCCTCTATGACGACCCGTCTGCTGTACCTCGTCAGCCACCCCATACAGTATCAGGCGCCCTTGTTGCGTCAGTTGGCGCGGGAACCGGGCATAGAGCTGCGCGTGCTGTTCGAGCGGCTCGATTCGGCGGAACGGTATTACGATCCCGGATTCGCCAGGACCGTTTCATGGGACGTTTCCCTGCTCGATGGATACGACTATGCTTCGCTTGAGGATACGTCTTTACGGGATGCCCTGGCGGCGTGCGATATTTTATGGATGCACGGCTGGCAAAGTTGGGCATCGCGGCGGGCGCTTTATTGGGCCCATCGGAAAAATATTCCCGTCCTCATGCGCGCCGAGAATTGGGACGGCGCCATGCCGGACGGTTTGGGCCTCAGAGGATGGCTCAAGCAACGGTTTTTAAAATGGGTATTCAGCCGGTGCGCCGTTTTTTTGGCGATCGGCAGCAGAAACCGCCTCTATTACGAGACACGGGGCATCGATCCGTCGCGTATTTTTCCCATGCCGTACGGGATCGATAATGCCTTTTTCCGGCAACGGGCGCTCGAGGCGGAGCCGCACGAACAAGAATTACGCCGGGAACTCGATATACAAGACGGACAACCCGTTATTCTGGTTCCCGGCAAAATGATTGCAAGAAAACACCCGGAGCACGCCCTCGCCGCGTGGCGGCGGATTACGGCATTGCCGGCGTATGGGTCGGGAAAAACGAAGCCGGTTCTGCTGTATGTCGGCGACGGCCCATTGATGGCGTCGCTGCGCGCTCAAGTGCGACCGGAGGAGCCCGTGCACTTTCTCGGGTTTCGCAACCAGACCGAATTGCCGGCCTTCTACCGGCTGGCCGATGTCGTTTTGGTGCCTTCTGAACAAGAGCCGTGGGGGCTGGTCGTTAACGAGGCGATGGCCTGCGGCACCGCGGTCATCGCCACGGATCAGGTCGGCGCGGCCTTCGATTTGATCGGCTTGGATGCGACCCCGGAAATGCCGAATGCGCCGGGTCTCGTCGTCCCGTTCGGCGATCCCGATGCGTTCGCCGCCGCGCTGGAGGCGGTTTTGCAAAACGCATCGCGTATGGGGCAAGCCGCCGTTACGCGCGTGGCCGCCTTCGATTTCGATACGCAGATCGCCGGGTTGGCATCGGCGATCGCGGCAACACGGTCTTGAGGTCCGGAGGTTCATGGCGGGCGGCCTGAAAATCATCGTCGTCGGAGAAACGTTTCCGGCCTCTCGCACGGTTCAGCGTATACGCGCGTTCGAGCGCTTGGGCCATGAGGTGGATGTCGTATCGACGTCCGCGGGAGAGGATTCGTATGAAAGACGGTCTGATTTTGTCGAGCGCATTCGCTATCGCTTGCGCATTCCGGCCGACACCGCGCGCGCCAATCGAAATCTCGTTAAGGCGGCAGGGATCTCGACAAATATCGTCTGGTTGGACAATGCGCGCAGCATACACGCATCGACGCTGCAAAAGGTCCGGCAGCGCGCGCCGCGGGCGCGGTTGGTGTGGTATTGTGAAGACGATATGATGAATCCCCGCCATCGCACGGTGTGGATTCAACGTGCGATGCCCAACTTCGATCTGTGGGTAACGACAAAATCGTTCAATACGAATCCGGAGGAACTTCCCCGTTTCGGAGTTCGAAATTTTTTGTTCGTCGACAACACGTTCGATCCTATTCTTCATCGTCCCCGGAGAAGCGACGATAAGGCCCTTGAAGGGCTGTCGGCCGATATCGCCTTTATCGGTACGTTCGAGGAACCGCGCGCCGACAGCATGTTGAAATTGGCGGAGAACCGATTGCCGGTGCGGATCTGGGGTAACGGATGGGAACAATGGCGGGGCCGGCACCCTCTTCTGCGGATCGAGGGAACGCCGATCTATAATGACGATTATGCCCGGTGCATATCGGCGACGCGCATCAATCTATGTTTCCTGCGCCATTTCAATCGCGATCTTCAAACGTGCCGTTCCGTCGAAATTCCGGCGTGCGGCGGTTTCATGCTGCATGAGCGAAGCGCTGAAGTCGAGCGGCTGTTTGCGCCCGATCGGGAAGCCGCGTATTTCGGCAATGACGATGAGCTTGTCGCGCAATGCCGTTTTTGGCTCGAGAACGAACAAAAACGAGCCGAGGTTGCGCAGGCCGCCGGTCGCCGCGCCATTGAATCTGGCCTCTCTCACGATGCCATGCTAACCAGAGCGCTCGAAGGAGCCTTGGAGATCCCGGTATGAAGGTTATGGTCAATGCGCTCTCCGCGCGTCAGGGCGGAATTGTAACGTATACCCGCAACTTGATGCGGTCGTTTCGCGAGCGCGGGGTAACGGCGGTATTCGCGGTGCCGGAGCAATTTCCGGACGAAGAAGGCGTGAGGTTATTACGGCTGCCGGCGAGTCAGTATAGCGCCGCCCGCCGTTTTTTATGGGAGCAAACGATCTGGCGGGTGATGGTGCGATCGGAGAACCCGGACGTGCTGTATTCCTCCGCTAATTTTGCCCTGTCGCGCTGTCCGGTGCCCCAGGTTCTGTTAATGCGCGAAGGCGGGTTGTTCGATCCGCTGTATTTGACGAACCTGACTCCCCAGCAAGGCGTGGTCTTGGCGGGAATGCGGACCATTCGGCGCTGGTTGATGCGCTATTCCATGAGGGTGGCGGACCTCACGCTGACGCCGACGGCCGCGATGCGCGATATGTTGGCACAATGGGAACCGCGAGTTGCCGCCGGCTTTCGCGTTAATCACTACGGAACGCTGGCGAATATGTTCGCGCCGGCAAAAACGCCTCGCCGTTGGCGCGAAGACGGCACGCTTCGTTTGTTGTACGTTTCGGTTTATTACCCGCATAAATGCATCGGGCTTGTCGTTGAGGTCGCCCGGCGGCTTTGCGAAATGGGAATCAAGACGCATGCGCTTCTGACGACGACGCTTGAGGAAATCGAAAGCACGCCGGGGAATGCCCTGGATCGCAAACAGGTCGAGCAAGGATTGCGCGATGGGCTCATTACGTTAGGTCATTTGGATTATGCCGATCTGCCCGACGTTTATCGTTCGCATGATTTGTTCTTGTTTCCTTCGGTTTCCGAAACATTCGGCCATCCGATGGCGGAGGCTCTATCCAGCGGCATTCCCATTATCGCCGCCGATACCTCGGTGAATCGGGAAATTTGCGGCGAAGCGGCCTTATATCACCGTCCTTTTGCGATCGAGGATGTCTGTCGGCTGGTTGATCAGCTGGACCGGGACCCGGCTCTGCGGGATCGTATTTCCTCGATCGGGCCGGGCCGGATCAAAAAGCTCTTTTCCTGGGACGATCATGTCGACCGTCTGTTGAAAGTATTGGAAGAAGCCGCCGCCCTGGCACGCTAAGATGGAAACGATGTCAGGGCGCTGAATCGGAGAGGGCGTGTGGCCGATTATACTGTCAGAAAAGGGACGGCTCTGCTTCTCGGCGGCAATATCGTTCAGGCCATCGCCGGGCTGTCGGCGCAAATTGTTCTGCTCCGTCATCTGGTGCCCGAGGACTTGGGGCGATTCGTTCTCGTCTTGGCGAGTGCATCTCTTATACAAAGCTTGGTCTCGCTCCGGGTAAATGTGCTGGCGATTCGGGCCGACCAAGCCGATCTCGACGATGGCCTGGAGGAACGCTATCGGTGCTGCATTTTTTGGGAAGTGGTGGTGTCGAGCAGTCTGACGCTGTGTTGGCTTTGGATTGCCGGGCTTTTGAATGTTTGGGCCGCCATATTGTTGTGCGCCTTGATTTTGAACCATTGGACGGACCATAACCGAGCGTTTTACGAGCGCAAGATGCCATACGCTCAAATCGCCTATATCGAAACCGGTTCGCAAATGTTGGGTCACGGCGCGGCCGTGCTGCTGGTCTTGATGGGGGCCGGCGCGGCGGCGCTTTATCTCAGGGAATTACTGGCGGGCCTCGTGCGCACGGCGGCGTTTTTGGTCATCGGCGCCTTGCCGTTCGTGCGCCCGCGGTGGTTGGCGTGGCGTGAGTGGAAGAGCCTGATGCATGAGGCGGCGCCGGTCTGGCTGGACGGATTCGGAGAGGGTATGTTCAACCGGCTCATGCTGATGACCATTTCGGGATTGGCGGGCGTGCGCGCCGTCGGATTGTTCAGCCAAGCCCATCGGTTGGCGATCGTCCCGAACCAGCTTTTGGCGCCGTTTGTTTCCCGTGTCATGATCAATTGGTTCAGTCGGCTCGGCAGCAACGCGGAACGGCGCCGTATCCTTGTTTTGGTTCTGGGCGTGCTTGGTTTCCTCTTGACGGGTGCCGCCGTGCTGGCCGTCCTGTTGGCAGACCCCATCGTACCGTTTTTATTCGGCCCGGCTTGGGCCGAAGCCGCCGACGTGTTAGCGGCCATGGCCGGCGTTATCCTGTTTATGAGTCTCTTTGAAACGGTGCGGGGGTTTTGTCTGTCTCAAAGGCGCTCTCGGACTCTTCTTCTCGGCCGCGCGACGCTGTATGGTGTCTTTTTCGGCGGGGTCGGTTTATTGATGATGTTTCAATCCGTCAGCGTTTTCAATTTAGGCATCATGCTGTCCTGTGCCGTCATGTCATCGTTCGTCGTCATGGTGCCGGGCGCCTTGCGGGTTATTCCCGAGATCGTGAGAAAATGACCATGCCGCGCCCCCGGGTTTTCGTCAGCGTGCATGGCCGGTTTCATGCATTCGAGCTGTCCGCCGAACTCGCCAGACATCGGGTCTTGGCCGGAGTCGCCACCACATACCCGACATTTATCGCGCGGCGATTTCTGCCGCGGGACACGCCGTTGTATACGGCGCCGTTTCTGGAGGCCGCGCGGCGCGTATATGCCCGGCTCCCGAACCGGTTGACGCGCGCGCATGGATTGGACCCGTGGCTGGCCGAACGGTTTGGCCGTTTCATCGCCGAAAAACTGCCGAAGGATATCGACGTTCTGATCGCCTGGAGCGGCGGCGCCAAGGAGATCATCCCGCGGGCCCATGAACGCGGCGTAAAGGTTATGCTCGAGCGCGGATCGACCCATATCGCCCATCAGGCCGAGGTTCTGAATGCCGCGTTCAGGGAATTCGGGATGACCGCGCCGGCCGTTCCGCTAGCGATGATCGAGCGGGAGATGGCCGAATACGATGCGGTCGACGCGATTTCCGTGCCGACTCGCTACGCCGCCCGGACCTTTACGGAACGGGGTGTCCCTGAAGATAAAGTGTTCGTAAATCCATACGGCGTGGAATTAAGCCGTTTTTTCCGGCCCAAGACGGATGACAATGGCCAGGGAGGCCGGCCGGTTCGTATCCTTTTCGTCGGCCGGGTCGATATTCGCAAAGGGATTCCCTGGCTGCTGCGGGCCTTCGCCCCGTTGGCGAAAACCGCAGAACTCCACGTGGTCGGCCCGGTCCCGAAGGACATGAGGAGAATTTTGGACCGTGAATCCCTGATCAACGTGAAAATTCACGGCCCGGTCCCGAGCACGGCTCTGCCGGAACTTTATAAATCGGCGGATATTTTTTGCCTTCCCTCGCTGGAAGAGGGCTTTGCGTTGGTGCTTCTGCAGGCCATGGCGGCCGGCTTGCCGGTCGTGGCAAGCGACGTCTCCGGCGCCGAAAACCTGATCGTGCCGGGAGAGCACGGATACCTCGTGCCGCCTCGGGAGAGCGCAGCTCTGTCCGATAAATTGTCGATGTTGATTCAGGACGGCGCAAGACGGTCGGCAATGGGGTCGG
Source organism: Rhodospirillales bacterium (assembly GCA_040904505.1). Lineage (GTDB taxonomy): Bacteria > Pseudomonadota > Alphaproteobacteria > Rhodospirillales > CALINB01 > CALINB01. Next base: position 42,419 of record JBBDTH010000061.1, read on the forward strand.
CGGCCCGAAAACGCGTCGAAGCGGGCTATACATGGCGCGATTATGGAGATCGTGCCGTCGAACTAATCAGAAAACTGGTTTCGTGAAATTTTGAAATTGTTAATGGAAGTTGGCGAAGATAATGCACAGAGAACTTCTCGATATTTTAATTTGTCCTATCTGTCGATCCGATGGACCGCTCGAACTTAAAGAAATTGAGCATTCGGAAGATGATATTATTAAAGGCATTCTGTCTTGCCGGGCTTGTCGGAAGGAATATCAGATCGTAAACGGAATTCCGCGATTTGCCGAGATTGATCAAAATTATGCTCAAGCCTTCGGATATCAATGGAATCGGTGGCGTACGGTACAAGTCGATCGCCATGCCGGACACACCCTGTCAACCGCTCGACTGTTCCAGGATACCCGTTGGACTCCGAATTCGTTGACTGGGATGCTCGTGCTCGACGCCGGGTGCGGCGCCGGGCGCTTTACGGATGTTTTGGCGGAAGCCGGTGCGCGCGTTATTGCAATCGATCTAAGCTCGGCGATCGATGCTTGTCGGGCGAACACGATTGACCGGGGTTATCGTGTAGAGTGTCTACAAGCTTCAATCTATAATTTGCCGTTCCGCCAAGGAACTTTTGATTCCGTGCATTGTGCGGGAGTCATACAGCATACCCCCGATCCGGCCCGAACGATGCGGGCATTGCCCCACTATCTCAAGCCGGGCGGGCGGCTTGCCTATAATTTTTACGAACAAAATATCACCCGCCGGTTTCAAATAATAAAATACGGCCTTCGGCTATTCACGCCTCATCTGCCGCCGCGCATTTTGTTGGCATTCTGTCAGGCAATGGTCTGGTGTTTGTTTCCCTTTACGTACGTGTTTAGCAAAATTCGCTTTGTTCGATTCTTTGTTCAATTTCTACCGATTTGCGCCTCGCACCATGATGCATTGGATATCCGTGCTCAATTTACATGGACACTTTTGGATACGTTCGATTGGTATAACCCACGTTACGAATATGCCCAAGACCACAAGAAGGTAGCGCAACTGTTGAGAGAAGAGGGTTTAAAGGATGTCGAAGCGTCGCCGGGTCTTGCGTGGGGCCGCAAGCCCTAGATCGAATCATGATT
>JBBDTH010000062.1:0-8050 GCA_040904505.1 Rhodospirillales bacterium
GGGGGGGTTCCGCCCCGCCGGTTCGGATTATCCCAGAATTCGCCGGGGAAACAAGGGGGCGTCCCGGTTTAAAACCGGCGGAAAACAGACCTCAAAGCGTCACGAAAACATCGTCGCCATGCACCGCGGCGGGAATGGCGCGCAAACGTTCGCCCTGGCACGGGCCGTCGATGCAGAAACCGTCCTCGATGCGAAACAGCGCGATGTGATTCGTGCAGAGAATGTGCTTCTTCTCGGCGTCGAGGAATTGCCCGGCCTTGAAATCGAGCGGCAGGCGGCGATGGGGGCACCTGTTTTCGTAAACGTAGACGGTTTCTCCTCGGCGCACGGCCAGCAGGCGGACCGACCGGCCCGATTCGACGATCTCGAACCCGGCCGAGCCGCCGTCGGCGATGCCGGTCAGGGCGCACAGTCGGTGCTCGCTCATGGATCGTTTACGGTTCGGTGCCGCCGAGCCCGCAGATGATCTTCCACGACGCGGCATCGATGGGCATCACCGATAGCCGCGATTGGCGCACCAGGGCGAGATGTTCGAGGCGCGGGTCGTCCTTCACCTGCTGTAGGGTCACGGGCGTCTTTAAAGGTTTGAGCGCCTTAAAGGCGACCATGCCGAAGCGCTCCGACGTGTCCGTCGGGTCCGGATGGTATTCCTTGACGACTTCGAGGGTGCCGACGATCCGCTTTTCGTTGACGGAATGATAGAAGAAAGCCCGGTCACCTTTCTTCATCGCCTTCATGTTGTTGCAGGCTTGGTAGTTGCGCACGCCGTTCCACGGTTCGACCTTCTTTTTGACGTGATCGTCCCACGACCAGGCGCCCGGTTCGGATTTCACGAGCCAATAGTTCATTTTCTTTCTTCCTTTTTGCGTTCAGTCTTGCGGGATTACCTTGCGGAACGGCTTGATCTCCGTGGTCTCGAACAGCCCGGCTTTTTGATAGGGATCGTTTTTGCTGAACGCTTCCGCCTCGGCCCGGCTTTCGAAATCGATCAGGAAGAGGCTGCCGGTCATGGTCTCGCCGTCCTCGCCGAGCGTCGGCCCGGCGGCGAAAACCTGGTGTGCGTATTGCTTGATGAACGCGAGATGCGCCGGCCGATTGGCCATGCGCAGGGCGCCGCTGTTCGGCTTATCGGTACAATAGATTAAATAAAGCATCGGTCCTCTCCGTATCGGTCATATGCCGCGCGCGAGCGGGTCTTCGTCGCCGGTCGGGCGCGCCAGCAGGCTTTTGATGGTACCGTCGATTCCGGCGCCGTGGTTGAGTACGGCGTCGACGGCGAGGCAGATCGGCATGTCGACGCCGAGCTTACCGGCCAGCTCAGTAACGCTGGAGGCGGTGTAAACGCCCTCGGTGACGGATTTCCGTCCGCCCAAAACGTCCGATAGGGTTTTGCCTTGTCCGAGCGCGACGCCGAGCGAAAAATTGCGCGACTGCATCGCGTTGCAGGTCAGCGTCAGATCGCCGATGCCCGACAGTCCCATCAGCGTTTCGGGGTGCGCGCCCTTGGCGACGCCGAGGCGGGCGATCTCCGCGATTCCGCGCGTGATCAAGGCGGCGCGGGCATTGTCGCCGAACTTTTTGCCTTCGACGATTCCGCAGGCGATGGCGAGCACGTTTTTCACCGCGCCGCCGAGTTGCGCGCCGACGATATCCTCGGAACGGTAGGTGCGGAACACGCTTGTACCGAGGCTGTCGCAGAGCATCGCGCCGACGGCTTGATCGGTGCAGGCGAGCGTCACCGCCGTCGGCAGCCCGCGCGCGACCTCGATCGCGAACGTCGGGCCGGACAAAACGGCCGCCTCGACGCCGGGCAGGGTTTCGCCCAGCACTTCGCTCAACAGCGCGGATGTTCTCTGTTCCATGCCCTTGGCGCAAATCACGGCGGGCGTGCCCGGCCGCCAGACGCCTTTCAGGCCGGCCGTGACGGCGCGCAGAAATTGCGCCGGCATCACCAGCAGCACCGCGTCGGCTTGCGCCGCGTCGGCGGCATCCGTGGTCGCGCGGATGGCCGGGTCGAGTGCGATGCCGGGCAGGAAATCCGGGTTCTCGTGTTTGGTATTGATGGCGTCCGCGACCTCGGGTTCGTGGGCCTGCAGGATAACCTCGCAGCCCGCGCCGTGCGCGACGGCGGCAAGGGCGGTTCCCCAGGCGCCGGCGCCGATGATTCCGATCTTGGTCATGGTTCGACTTTACGCTTTCACGCCGGCATATGCCACCGGCGGTGCGTCGGGATCGAGCGGCCAGCGCGGCCGGGGCGCGAAATCGAGCGAGTCGGTGAGGCCCTGTTGCAGCCGTTCGAGACCGGCCCATGCGATCATGGCGGCGTTGTCGGTACAGAGATGCTGGGGCGGCGCGATCAAGCGAAGCCCGTCGCGTTCGGCAAGATCGGCGAGGCGTTCGCGCAAGTGCGCGTTCGCCGCCACCCCGCCGGCCACCACCAGGGTCGTGCCGTTCGGATGGCGCGCGCGGAATTCTCGAATCGCGTTGGCGGTGCGGTCGAACAAAACGTCGCCGGCGGCGGCCTGAAAGGATGCGCCGACGTCCGCGACATCGTGCGCGGTGAGGGGAACCGGCAGGGCATCGATAACATGGCGCACCGCGGTTTTAAGGCCGGAAAACGAGAAATGGCAACCGTCGCGGCCCTTCATCGGACGCGGCAGATCGAAGCGCCGCGCATCCCCCGTTCGCGCCGCGCGTTCGAGCGCCGGGCCGCCGGGGTAAGGCAGCCCCAGCATCTTCGCGGTTTTGTCGAACGCCTCGCCGATGGCGTCGTCGATGGTGGTGCCGAGCCGGCGGTAGGCGCCGACGCCCTCGACGACGAGCAATTGCGTGTGCCCGCCCGAGACCAGCAGCAGCAGATAGGGAAAATCGACCGCCTTGACCAGGCGCGCGCTCAGCGCGTGGCCTTCGAGGTGATTGACGGCGAGAAACGGCACGCCGGCGACCGCGGCGATGGCCTTGGCGGTCATCACGCCGACCAGCACGCCGCCGATCAGCCCCGGCCCGCCGGTCGCGGCGATGCCGGCGAGGTCGGTATAGGCCAAGCCGGCCGTCTTCATGGCGCGCGCGACCAGAAAATCCATATGATCGAGATGGGCGCGGGCCGCGACTTCCGGCACGATTCCGCCGAACGGGGCGTGTTCCTCGAGCTGGGAGAGCACCTCGTCGGCCAGGATCGTGCGGTCCGCGCCGACTACGGCGGCGGCGGTTTCATCGCAACTCGATTCGATCCCCAGGACAAACATGGAAAAACCCTTTAATGCGTGCCGGGCGGACTTTACTCTGTGCGCCACGTCCGGCCAACACTCTCTCTCTTAATATATCAAGTTTTTACGTTTAAGTTTTTCGATATGGCGACACCCTTCGTTTTACGCATCGGCACCCGCGGCAGTCCGCTGGCCCTCACGCAGGCCCGCATGGTGCGCGCGGCCCTGGCGGCGGCGCACCCGGCGTTGCGCGCGCGCGGCGCTCTCGAGGAAGTCGTCGTCAAGACCACCGGCGATAAGGTTCTCGATAGGCCGTTGGCCGAGCTCGGCGGCAAGGGCTTGTTCACCAAGGAAATCGACGAGGCGTTGCTGTACGGCCGGATCGATTGCGCCGTGCATTCGCTCAAGGACGTGCCGACGTGGCTGCCCGAGGGGTTGATGCTGGCGTGTTATCCGGAACGCGAGGACCCGCGCGATGCGTTGGTATGCCGCACGGCCGCGACGTTGGCCGCGCTGCCGCCGGGCAGCGTCGTCGGTACCGCGTCGCTGCGCCGCCGGGCGCAGATCCTCTATCGCCGCCCGGACCTTGACGTCGTGCCGTTTCGCGGCAATGTCGAGACCCGCCTCGCGAAACTCGACGCGGGCGAGGCCGATGCGACCCTGTTGGCGCTGGCCGGACTCAAGCGCCTCGGCAAAACCGAGGCCGCCGCCGTCATCGAGCCCGACGAGATCCTGCCCGCCGTCGGCCAGGGCGCCATCGGCATCATGTGCCGGACCGGCGATGCGCGCGTGCGCGACTACCTCGCGGCGCTCGACGATCCGGTCACGGCGGCCTGCGTTCGCGCGGAACGCGCCATGCTGGCCGTGCTCGACGGCTCGTGCCGCACGCCGATCGGCGGGCTCGCGGAGATCGACGGCGATGTGCTGACCGTGCGCGGCTTGATCGCCAAGCCCGACGGCAGCGCGCTGATCGCCGCGCGCAAAAGCGGCCCTCGCGACGATCCCGAAAGCGTCGGGCGCGCCGTCGGCGCGGCGTTGCTGGCCGATGCCGACCCGGATTTTCTCGCCGGTTTGGGGTGAGGCGTATGACCCGGCGCGTTCTGATCACCCGCCCGCAAGACGATGCCGCGCCCTTGGCCGAACGGCTCGCCGCGCTGGGGTTCGAGTCTCTGATCGATCCGCTGCTGGTGATCGAAATCACCGAGGGGCCGGCGCTCGATCTCGACGGGGTTCAGGCAATTCTGATGACCAGCGCGAACGGTGCGCGCGCGCTGGCCCGGCGCACCCGCGATCGGACGCTGCCGGTGTTCGCGGTCGGGGATGCGTCCGCGGAAATTTCCCGCGCGCTCGGATTCGAGCGCGTCGAAAGCGCGGGCGGCGACGTCGCGGCCTTGGCGGAACGCGTCAAGCAGCGGTTGTCCCCGCGAAACGGTGCGCTTGTTCATGTCAAGGGGACTCGGGTTGCCGGCGATCTGGCGGGCGATCTGGAGTCGGCCGGCTTTTCGGTGCGCCGCGAGGTCCTTTACGCCGCGCATCCGGCCGACCGGTTGTCGGCGCACACGATCGAGTCCCTGAAGGTGGGCCGTTTGGATGCCGTTCTGCTCTATTCGCCGCGCACGGCGGCGACGTTCACGGCGCTCGTTCAAGCGGCCGGGCTCGGGGAATCCTGTAAACCGATGACGGCGTTTTGTCTGAGTCTCGCCGTCGCCGAAGCCGCCGCCGAGGTACCCTTTATGGATATGCGAGTCGCAAGCGTACCGAATCAGGATGCGTTGCTCGAGGCGATCGAACGCTGGAAGTTCGAACAAAACGGCGATCCCGCGTGATTTCCGCGCGGCGTTCGTCGAGCGGCCATTTTTTCACGGCGTCCGCCGCCCATCCCTGCTAAAGTAGCAACAGAGCCTTCAACACGTCGAAAGCGGATTCTTTACGAGCCATGGCGATCACCCCGAACTCGGCGGACGACCCGCAGAAACCGGACAAAAACAAGCCTAAGAAAACCGAAACAGCCGAAACGGCGGCGGCCAAGACGCCGTCCGGCGGCGGCAAGGAAAAAAGAGAGCCGCGCGACTCGGTAACCTTCGCCGGCGCGCGCACCGGCTTGGCGGCGTTCGCCTGGTGTATTCTCGGCTTCGCCGTTTTGATCGGGGCGGGATATGCGACGGCGCCGTTCTGGTTCGACCGCGTCAAACCCTATCTGCCGGCGGCGTTGAAGGATCCGTTCGAGGATCCGCGTATCGTCGCGGTCGCCGAGCGCGCGAAAGCCGTCGAGGGATTATCGAAAGCCCAGGAGACGGACGCGCAGGCCATCAAAAAACTCGAGGAAGAGCGGTCCCGGTTTTCCGGACAGTTGAACGAATTGCTGCAACGGTTGGAAGCGCAGGACAAGGCGCTGAAGTCGATGCAAAAGATGATCCAGGCGACGACACCGCCGTCGCAAGCGGCGGACGCCGACAAATCCATCACGCGCTTGTCTGAGAAGCTTTCGCACGTGGAGGAGAATGCGGACGCGCTGGAGCAAATGCTCAAACGCATCGAAAAGCTCGAGCGGGACGAACGGGAGATCGCCAAGATTACCGAACGTCTCGGCAGTCTCGAAAAAACCGGACCGCAGGCGATGGATGCGGTGACCGGCGCGTCGGCGACGGTTCTGGCGGTCAATCAGTTGCGCGAAACCTTGCGCCGTTCGGGACCGTTCGATAAGGAACTGAGCATGGTGAAGCAGATTGCCGGTGACAATCCCGATATGAAAAAGGCGATCGGCGCGCTCGAGCCCCTGGCCGAAAAAGGCGTCGCGACACGGGAAATTCTGCGCGCGCGATTTGCGAAGACGGCGCGCGCGGTGGTCAAGGCGGTGCGCCTGCGCTCGGAGCAAGGCTGGACGGATCGGATCATCAACAGCGTGAAGGGGCTGGTAACGATCCGCCGACTCGACGACGACGGCAGCGGCGGCGTCATGCCGGAAACCCTGGTGATGCGGGCCGAGGAGAGCCTGGCGATGGGAAATCTGCCGGCGGCGGTCCAATCGGTCGAAAAGTTGACGGGTGCGCCCGCCGAGGCCGCGGCCGATTGGCTGGAGGCGGCGCAGAACCGTCTCGCGGCCGAACGCGCCCTGGCGACGCTTCATGTGCAAGCCGTTGCGTTGCTTGCGCCGGCGTCTAAGAAGTAACCCCGGAACGGGGGCGGCGGCATGTGGCGCGTTTTTCGAATATTGATTTTCTTGGTTCTGATCGCGTCGGCGGCGGGCTGGCTCGCGAATCATCCGGGCACGTTGCGATTCGATTGGCTCGGCTATCGCGTCGACACCTCGGTCGCGATTCTGGTGTTCGCGATCGTCGCGCTGACGGCCGTCGCGGCGGTGTTGTACCGGTTTTGGATCGACCTGCGCCGCGCGCCGCGTCGCGTCCTCGAAAAAATAAGACAACGCCGCCGCGAAAAAGGCTTCACGGCGTTGTCGCAAGGTTTGGTCGCGGTGGCCGCCGGCGACGTATCGGACGCCAAGCGCCAGGCCCGGCGCGCGGAAAACCTGCTGGCCGAACCCGCGGTGACGCGCCTGTTGTCGGCGCAGGCCGCGCAGTTGGCCGGCGACACGCGCGCCGCCCGGCGCTTTTTCACCGATATGCTGGCCGACGGCGAAACCGAATTTCTGGGCCTGCGCGGGCTTTTGATGCAGGCGATGAAGCAGAACGACAAGGCCGAGGCCCTGCGATACGCCGAGCGGGCGTTCGCGTTGAAACCGGCCAGCGAATGGGTCGCGAAAACGGCGTTCGATCTGCAGGTCCACGCACGCCGCTGGCGCGATGCCGAGGCCACGGTGCAGCGCGCGGTCAAAAGCAAGGCGTTGTCGGCGGCGGCGGTCCGCGCCGACCGGGCCGCGGTGCTCTACCAGATGAGCCTCCTGGCAACGGACCGCGGCGATCGTGACGGCGCGCTGGCTCATGCCCGAAAAGCCCACGACCTCGCGCCGGAATTCATCCCGGCGGCGCTTCATCTCGCCCGCCTTCAGATCGCCGCCGGACGGCAGCGCAAGGCCGCCGCCGTCCTCGAGACCGCCTGGGCGCATGCCCCGCATCCGGCCTTGGCGGATCTCTATGGGGAGGCGTGCGAAGCGGGCGATGCCATGCGCCGGGTCCGGGCCGCGCAGTTTCTGGCGGGGCTCAATCCGGGGCACGTGGAGAGCCGCCTCGCCGTCGCCGAGGCGGCGCTCGAAGCGCGGCTTTGGGGGGTCGCGCGCGCGGAGTTGGAGGCGGCCGTCGGGAACGCCGATGGCACCGATGGCGCCGATGGGGCCGGAGCGACGGCGCGGGTCTGCCGGTGTATGGCGGCACTCGACGAGGCCGAACACGGCAGCGACGGCCGCGCCCGGGAATGGCTGATGCGCGCGGCCTCGGCCGGGCCGGATGCCGCCTGGGTGTGCGGCGCCTGCGGCAACACGGCCGCCGACTGGCAGGTCTTGTGCGGGAACTGCGGAAGCTTCAACGCGTTTTCCTGGCGCCCGCCGACCCGTGTGCTGGCGTTGCCGGATGCGGGCGCCGCCGCGGGGTCCGAGACGGGGCCCGCCGAGAAGGGACTTGGCCGGGGGGCCGGAAACCCGCCGCCGGGCCCGCAGACATCGCTGCCGGGCCGGCCGTTCGCTCCGGCGGGGCCGCCGGCCGCGAAGCCGGGCGAGTGATGCCGTCGTTGACGCTCGGGGGCCGGCGCAGTAAGTAAGGCGGGTCGAAGACCGGTGTGCCGCCTTAGCTCAGTTGGTAGAGCATCGCATTCGTAATGCGAGGGTCGCGTGTTCGAGTCACGCAGGCGGCACCATTTCCCCGGCCTTATAATTCCCCAAAAATTCGCCAAGC
>JBBDTH010000063.1:0-8048 GCA_040904505.1 Rhodospirillales bacterium
GGGGGGCGGCAACGGTCGAGCGCGTCGTCAGTCCGCAGGGGATCGAGGCGTGGCTGATCGAGGATCACACCAATCCGATGCTGTCGGTGAGCTTCGCCTTCCGGGGCGGGGCGGCCCACGATCCGGCGGGCAAGGAAGGCTTGGCGCGCATGGTCTCGGCGCTGCTCGATGAAGGGGCCGGCGATTTGGACAGCCAGGCGTTTCAGCGCCGGTTGGAGGATTTGGCGGTTCGCCTCGGTTTCAGCGCGCGTCGGGACACGTTTAGGGGCCGGCTTCGAACCCTGAGCAAAAACCGGGACGCGGCGTTCGACCTGTTGCGGTTGGCGGTCACGGCGCCGCGCTTCGATGCCGAACCGATAGAGCGCATTCGTAGCCAACTGATCGCCGGGCTGAAACAGGACCTCGAAGACCCCGATCGTATCGCAAGCCTGGCGCTGATTAAGCGGCTTTTCCCGGATCATCCTTATGGCCGGACCCTGCGGGGGACGGGCGAAAGCATCGGCAAGATCACGGCGAAGGATTTGCGCGGCTTCGTCAAAGAGCGCTTGGCGCGTTCCGATCTGCTGATCGGCGTCGTGGGCGATATCCGTCCGGGCGAATTGGGGGCATTGCTCGATAAGACCTTTATGGCGTTGCCGAAAACCGGCAGTGCCGGCGCGATACGAGACGTCGCGCCGAAAAGCGCCGGCAAGACGGTCGTGATCCGCAAACCGATTCCGCAGAGCGCCATCGTTTTCGCGCAGGCCGGGTTGAAACGCGACGATCCCGATTATTATACGGCGATCGTTCTGAACCACATTCTCGGCGGCGGCGGGTTCACGTCGCGGCTCTATCTCGAGGTGCGCGAGAAGCGCGGCTTGGCCTACAGCGTCGGGACCGGCCTTGTTCCCATGGAACATGCGGGATTGCTCTGGGGCACGGCCGGCACGGCAAGCGCCCGGACGGAAGAAACGCTGAAGCTTATCCGCGACGAATGGCGGCGGATGGCGCGCGCGGGCGTGAGCGTCGAGGAGTTGGCCGAAGCCAAAAGGTATCTGACCGGCTCTTTTCCGCTGCGCTTTACGTCGTCGGACCGGATCGCCGCGATGTTGGTCAGCATGCAGTTGTATGATCGCGGGATCGATTATTTCGACAAGCGCAACACGTTCATCGAGGCGGTCACGCTCGACAGGATCAACCGGTTGGCCAAACGCCTATTGAATCCCGACGCGCTCAGTATCGTCGTCGTCGGCGACCCCAAGAACATCTGACCGGCGTCTCCGCCCTTATCGTGCCGCCCGGCCGCGCGACCCGTGCGGCATGGGATTTGTCCGCAACGGCCGTTGTGTTAGTCTCGGTTTCCATGACAGCCCTATCCGAGACGCCCTCATGACATCGCTGGCGGCCCCCATCGCCTGGAACGCCCTCGAAGCCCATGCCGGGCGGATGACGCGGCGCCACATGCGCGAGTTGTTCGCGGAGGACCCGCGGCGTTTCGAGCGGTTCTCGCTCGTTTTCGAAGACATGCTGCTCGACCTTTCCAAGAACCTCATCACCGCAAAAACCGTTTCCCTGCTGGGCGATCTGGCCCGCGAGGCGGACGTCGCGGGCTGGCGCGCGCGCATGTTCGCGGGCGAAAAGATCAATGCCACCGAGGACCGCGCCGTTCTGCACGTGGCGCTCAGGAACCGGTCCAACCGGCCGATCACGGTCGACGGCAAGGACGTCATGCCCGAGGTCAACGCGGTGCTGGCGAAGATGCGCGCTTTTTCAGAGGCCGTGCGCACCGGCGCGTGGCGGGGTGCGACCGGCAAGGCCGTGAAGGACGTGATCAATATCGGCATCGGCGGTTCCGACCTCGGCCCCGCGATGGCGTGCGCGGCGTTGGAACCCTATCGCAGCGACGATCTTCGCGTTCATTTCGTTTCCAACGTCGACGGCAGCCACATCGCCGAGACGGTGAAAAAGCTCGATCCGGCGACGACGTTGTTCATCGTCGCCTCGAAATCATTCACCACCCAGGAGACCCTGACCAACGCGCACACCGCTCGCGCCTGGCTGGTCGAGGCCTTGGGCGAGGCAGCAGTGAAAAACCATTTCGTGGCGATCTCGACCAACACCGACGCCGTGCGCGCGTTCGGCATCGATCCCGACAATATGTTCGTGTTCTGGGATTGGGTCGGCGGCCGGTTTTCGCTGTGGTCGGCCATCGGCCTGCCGATCGCGGTGGCCGTCGGCATGGACGCTTTCGAGGCGTTTCTCGCGGGCGCCCATGCCATGGACGAGCATTTCCTTAACCAACCTTTGGAGGAAAACCTGCCCGCGATGCTGGCGCTGATCGGCGTGTGGAACGCGAACTTCATGGGCGCGGCCAGCCACGCGATCCTGCCGTACGATCAATATCTGCGGCGCTTCGCGGCGTATCTGCAGCAGGGCGAAATGGAGAGCAACGGCAAGTCGGTCGCGCGCGACGGCGGCGCCTTGGATATCGAGACCTGCCCCGTGCTGTTCGGCGAGCCCGGCACCAACGGCCAACACGCGTTTTATCAGCTCATCCATCAGGGCACGCGCATCGTGAGCGCGGATTTCATCGCGCCCGCGATCAGCCACAACGCGCTCGGCGCGCATCACGAAATTCTGCTGTCGAATTTCTTCGCCCAGACCGAAGCCCTGATGCGCGGGCGGACCGAAGCCGAGGCCCGCGCGGCCCTCGCGGAATCGGGGCTGTCGGGCGAATCGCTCGAGCGAAGGCTGCCGCATACGGTTTTCCCCGGCAACCGGCCGACCAACTCGATCCTGGTCAAACGCCTTGATCCGCGCACCTTGGGGATGCTGATCGCGCTGTATGAGCACAAGATTTTCGTTCAGGGCGTGATTTGGGGTATCAATTCCTTCGATCAGTGGGGCGTCGAACTCGGCAAGCTGCTCGCCAATGCGATCCTGCCGGAACTGGCGGACGCGGCCCCGGTGACGAGCCACGATTCGTCGACCAACGGGTTGATCGGCCATTATAAGAGATTGCGCAAAGAATAAACCATGACCATCCGCCGCCTGCCGAGCAACGTCGTCAACCGCATCGCCGCGGGCGAAGTGGTCGAGCGCCCGGCATCGGCCGTCAAGGAACTGGTCGAAAACAGCATCGACGCCGGCGGCACCCGCATCGATGTCACGGTGCGCGATGGCGGCCAATCGGAAATCACCGTGATCGACGACGGCTGCGGTATGAGCGCGGACGAGTTGTCGTTGGCGGTCGAGCGCCATGCGACCTCGAAGCTGCCCGACGACGATCTCACCCATATTCGGACCCTCGGGTTTCGCGGCGAGGCCTTGCCGTCGATCGGCGCGGTCAGCCGGCTTTCGATCACCAGCCGGGCGGCCGGTGCAGACGAGGCCTGGAAGATCGCGATCGAGGGCGGCGCGATCGCCGAGCCGCACCCGGCGGCGCACCCGGCGGGCACGCGCATCGAGGTGCGCGATCTGTTTTTCGCGACGCCCGCGCGGCTCAAGTTCCTGAAATCCCCGCGCACCGAATTGACTCACGTCGCCGAAACCCTCGAGCGGCTCGCGATGGCGCACCCCGCCGTCGGGTTTTCGCTGTCCGACGGCACGCGTTCCGTCCTCAAGCTCGCGCCCGCGTCCGGCGATCTGTTTTCGGCACGGCTCGATCGCCTGGGCGCGATCATGGGGCGCGCGTTCGCCGACAACGCCATGCGGATCGACGCCGAGCGCCAGGGGTTGCATCTCACCGGCTATGCGGGCTTGCCGACGCTCAATCGCGGCAACGCGGCCAAACAGTTTTTGTTCGTCAACGGCCGCCCGGTCCGCGACAAGCTGTTGTTCGGCGCCGTGCGCGGGGCCTATCGGGATTTTTTGGCGTCCGACCGGTACCCGCTGCTGGCGCTGTTCCTCGACATCCCGTCCGAGCAGGTCGACGTCAACGTGCATCCGGCGAAAACCGAGGTGCGCTTTCGCGACTCAGGCCTCGTGCGCGGCCTCATCGTCGGCGCGCTCAAACACGCCCTGGCCGAGGCCGGGCACCGCGCCTCGAGCACGGTCTCGCAGGCCGCCCTCGGGGCGATCCGGCCCGGCATGGGAACCGGCGGGTCGGGCCCGGCCTACGCGCAGGCCCGAACCGGCGGGTCCGGCGGGCGGGGCTTGGGCGAACGGACCCGGGAGTTTCACGCGCCGCTCGCCAATCTGGAAGCGCCGCTCGCCGCGCGCCAAGCCGGCGATAAGGCGGAGAGCGACGCCGACCGACTCGCCGCCTATCCCCTGGGCGTGGCGCGCGCGCAGGTGCATGAAACCTACATCGTCGCGCAAACGGCGGACGGCATCGTGATCGTCGATCAGCACGCCGCGCACGAACGCCTGGTGCACGAACGCTTGTCCAAGTCACTCGAGCACACGGGCGTGACGCGCCAGATCCTGCTGATTCCCGAGGTGGTCGAGTTGGATGAGCGCGACGCCGAGCCCCTGATCGCGCGCCGCGCCGAACTGAGCGAACTCGGCCTCGTGATCGAACCGTTCGGTACGGGCGCCGTGGTGGTGCGCGAGGTGCCCGCGCTTCTGGGCGAGATCGACGTGCAAGGATTGGTGCGCGACCTCGCCGCCGATCTCGACGAGTTCGAGGACGCGATCGCCTTGAAGGACCGCCTGGGCGACGTCTGCGCGACCATGGCCTGCCACGGCAGCGTGCGCGCCGGGCGGAAACTGAACGCGGCCGAGATGAACGCGCTGTTGCGCGAGATGGAGCAGACGCCGCACGCCGGGCAGTGCTCGCACGGGCGGCCGACCTATATCGAGCTCAAGCTCGCCGACATCGAAAAACTGTTCGGGCGGCGCTAGAGCCGGTCATGGTTAGTCGGAATCGCTAACAGCGATCCGGCAACCATGTGAATCGGCTCTAGATTATTGATATAGATCGGATTCACATGATTTATCGGAATCGAATAATGTTTCCGATAAATCATGATCCGATCTAGGGGGCGCCCGGTCAGAAACTTTCCCGTCAGGGATGATACCCGTTCGTTTTCAGCCCGATTCCCGGGCGCATGATAGGCGACAGACATGGATAAAGAGGGGGGATCGAGCGCACCCGCGGCGACGCGCATCCCGAAGGGCATTTGGGCGCTCGGGTACGTCAGCCTGTTCATGGGCATCAGCAATTCCCTGGTGTATTCGCTGTTCCCGATCTACATGAAGGAAGTGTTGATGATTTCCATGAGCATGGTGGGAATCATCGAGGGCATCGCGCAGGCGACCATGTCGGTCGTGCGCGTTTTCTCGGGCGTCTTCAGCGACTGGCTGGGCCGGCGCAAGGTGATGACCGTCGTCGGCTACTCGATCACCATGGTGACCCGGCTCATCATCCCCCTGGTCGCGACGCCCCTGCAGGTGATGGGCGTGAGATTTATGGAACGCTTCGGCATCGGCGTGCGCTCGGCGGCGCGCGACGCCCTGATCGCCGATCTGGTGCCGCGCTCGATCATCGGCGCCAGTTTCGGCCTGCGTCACAGCCTGGACCGCGCGGGCGCGGTGATCGGCCCGCTGCTCGCGATGCTCCTGATGTTCCTCTTGAGCAATAATTTTCAGGCGGTGTTCTGGTTCGCGGTCATTCCGGCCGCCGTCTCGGTGGCGATCCTGGTCATCGTCGTGAAGGACGCGCCGCAGACGCAAGCCCAGGCGCGCGGGCCGCGCACGCGCCTCAAGCTCGCCGAGATGACCCGCCTCGGCGCGCCGCTCTGGTGGTTCGTGGCGCTGAGTTCGATTCTGAACCTGTCGTTCTACAGCGAGGCGTTTCTGTCCTTGCGCGCCGCCGATGTCGGGCTGCCGTTCGAGCTGATCCCGCTGGTGCTGATCGCGCAGAACGTCGCCCATTCGGCGATCGCCTATCCGGCGGGCAAATTGTCGGACCGGATCGGGCGCACCAAGATCCTCGTCGGCGGCTTTTTCGTGCTGATCGCCGCGCACCTGGTTTTGGGGATCGCGCCGAATCCGTGGGTCGTGATGGTCGGGGCGTTGTTGTGGGGCGTTTTTCGCGGCACCAGCCGCAGCGGCATGAACGCCATCGTCGCCGATCTGGCGCCGCCCCATCTGCGCGGCACCGCCTTCGGCGTGCAGCAGGTGACGAACGCGGTCTCGGCCCTGCTCGCGAACGTCATGGCCGGCTTCGTCTGGCAGTATCACGGCGCGCACGTGACCTACTACCTCGGCGCGGGCCTGGCCGTGATCGCGTTGCTGTTTTTCCTGCTGTGGGTGCGGGTTTACGGGGACGCCCTTAAAAAGACCACCTGAGCGGCGCCGTAGGTGCGCCGGTCGATCTCCTCGAACCCGCGCGGCGGCGCGAACGCTTCCTTGGCGGCGAGTTCCACCACGCACACGGCGCCCTGTTCGATCCAGCCGCGCTCGCGCAGGTTCAGCAAGGCATCCCCGGCCAAGCCGCTGCCGTACGGCGGATCGAGAAAGACCAGCGGGCAGGGTGCCCGTGCCGCCAACGGCGGCGGCGGCGGGTCGGTCGCGTCGAGCTTCAAGAGCGTCACGGTCCGCCCGGCTCCCGCGGCGCCCGCGTTGGCGCGCGCGCAGTGCAGAGCGCGCGCATCGGTGTCGATGAAGGTCGCGTGCGCGGCCCCGCGCGAGAGGGCCTCGAGCCCCAGCGCGCCGGTGCCCGCGAACGCGTCCAGGACGGCGGCGTCGCGCAAGCTGAAATCCTCGATGCCGTGTTCGAGCACGTTGAAGATCGCTTCGCGGGTGCGGTCCGCGGTCGGGCGCACGGTCGAGCCCGCCGGTGCCCGTAACGGCGTGCGCTTGAGCTTGCCACCCACAATTCTCATAACCCGGGTCTCACGGTTTGCGCGCCGATTTGGCGCGCGGCGCGTCGTGGTTGATCGAGCCCGCGCCGAGCTGTTCGCCGAGCACTTTTTTCGGCACTTCCCGGATGTCGCCGTCCTTCAGGTTGCCGAGCTGGAACGGCCCGTAGGCGACGCGGATCAGCCGGTTCACGCGCAAATCCAGATGTTCGAGCACACGGCGCACCTCGCGGTTCTTGCCTTCCTGCAGCGAAACCGTGAGCCAGGCGTTCGATCCCTGTTGCTTATCCAGCACCGCGCGCACCGCGCCGTAGCGCACGCCTTCGATGGTGACGCCCTTTTCGAGGGTTTGCAGGCTTTCGTCCGTCGGCTTGCCGTAAACGCGCACCCGGTAGCGCCGCACCCAGCCGGTGCTCGGCAGTTCGAGCGCGCGCGCGAGTCCGCCGTCGTTGGTCAGCAGCAACAATCCTTCCGAATTGATGTCGAGCCGCCCGACGGCGATCAGGCGCGGCAGGCCGGGCGGAAGCTTCTCGAACACGGTCGGGCGGCCCGCCGGGTCGCGGTGCGTCGTCAGCAGCCCGACCGGTTTGTTGTAGCGCCAGAGGCGCGTGCGCTCGGCGGCGGGCAGCGGCTTGCCGTCGACGGTGATGGCATTATCGGCGCTCACGTTGAGGGCGGGCGAGGAGATGACGGTGCCGTCGACGGCGACCCGGCCGGCCTCGATCATGCGCTCGGCCTCGCGCCGCGAAGCGACGCCGGCGCGCGCCATCACTTTGGCGATGCGCTCCGGGGCGATGCGCTCGGGGGTATCGCTCATGACGGGTGCCGGGCGGCGTCGATGAAGGCGGCGAAGAGGCGCGCGTCGCCGTTTGTGATGAGAAACTCCGGATGCCACTGCACGCCGAGGCAGAACCGGTGGCGCGCGGTCTCGATGCCCTCGATCACGCCGTCGGAGGCGCGCGCGTTCACGGTGACGCCCGCCGGCGCGTCCTTGGCGGCCTGATGGTGCGCGCTGTTGACCTCCAGCGTCTCCGTGCCGACGATGTCGTACAGCAACGTGCCCTTGACGATGCTCACGCTATGGCCCGGCTCGTCGCGCGGGTTGGGCTGCTCGTGCGCGAGCGGATTTTCGATCTCGTCGGGGATGTGCTGGATCAAGGTGCCGCCGAGCACCACGTGTAATAACTGTTGGCCGCCGCAGATGCCGAGCACCGGCAGGCCGCGCGCGAGCGCGCCCTCGACGATGGCCCGCTCGAAGCGCGT
>JBBDTH010000064.1:0-7985 GCA_040904505.1 Rhodospirillales bacterium
CCGCAGAGAATCACAGGCCACTGAAATCACTCAACTTAATTTTCGGTTGGGCTCTTAGGGCGATAGCAAGTTTTGAAACAGAGAATTTTTTGGCTTCAAGCCAACAGCATTTTTGACGCTTGATTTTTTCTTGTTTGGCAAAAAACTCTTCGCCGAATACTTTTAATTCATATTCATCAACCTTCTGCTCCCAATTCTCTTGCCAATATTTACTTCCACGATTGACCAATGTCCAAGCCAAGCTGCAAATAAATCCAAAGCAGGCGATTGTAAGTAGAATTTCTTTTTGAGAAATACATGCATCTAATAATGCCGCATAAGCAACAAAGGCAGATGCAATAAATCCCCAAAAAAATAGAGAGCGTTTCCAGAATAATTCAATTTCCAATTGACGTGTTTCTATGGATAATTTTAAGCGTTCTTTATCAGGGTCAAATTCAGACATGATGAACCTCGATTACGTTGAAAGGTTAAGCTACCCCGCCGTTTTCACCGCTTCCTCGGCGGCGCGGATCAGGGCGCGGGCCTTGTTGCAGCTTTCCTGGTATTCGCTTTCCGGATCGCTGTCGGCGACGATGCCGCCGCCGGCCTGCACGTAGAGGGTCCCGTCCTTCACCAAGCCGGTGCGCAGCGTGATGCAGGTGTCCATCTCGCCGTCGGCGCCGAAATAGCCGATGCAACCGGCATAAAAGCTGCGCTTCTCGGGCTCCAATTCGTCGATGATCTCCATCGCCCGGACCTTCGGCGCGCCCGACACGGTGCCGGCGGGAAAGCCCGCCATCAGCGCGTCCACGGCGTCGTACTTCGGATCGAGGTCGCCCTCGACGTTCGAGACGATGTGCATCACGTGGGAATAGTACTCGATGATGTTTCGCTCGGTTACTGTGACGCTGCCCACTTTGGCGACGCGCCCGACGTCGTTGCGCCCGAGGTCGAGCAGCATGAGATGTTCGGACAGCTCCTTGGGGTCGCTCAGCAGATCGTCGGCCAGCGCGCGATCCTCCTGTTTGGTCTTGCCGCGTGGACGGGTGCCCGCGATGGGCCGGACGGTGACCGTGCCGTTTCGAACCCTAACCAGGATTTCCGGGCTGGAGCCGACGATGGAGAAGCCGTCGAAATCG
Organism: Rhodospirillales bacterium; assembly: GCA_040904505.1. GTDB lineage: Bacteria > Pseudomonadota > Alphaproteobacteria > Rhodospirillales > CALINB01 > CALINB01. Next base: position 1,122 of record JBBDTH010000064.1, read on the forward strand.
AGGAAAAACAAAAACGGCGACGGATTGAGGCGGCGCAGCGCGCGATAGAGGTCGAACGCGGGCAGGGCGAACGGCACCGCGAAACGTTGCGACAGCACGACCTGAAAGATATCGCCCGCGAAGATGTATTCCTTGCCTTTCTCCACCATGGCATGAAAATCCGCGCGGCTCATGTTCGAGCATTTTTCTGGATCGACCGACAACGACGGTAGATTCTTTTTTGCCGGTTCCGCCGGCATCGGGCCGGTGAGCCGCCGCGTCGTTTCCTCCAGGCGGCGGACCGCCGCGTCGTAGGCGGTCTTGGCGTCCGCAGCGCCTTCTTCGCCGGGCCGGACCGGCGTGATGATCTTGATGGCGTCCTCGACGGCATCGAACACGGCGACCACGGTCGGGCGCACGAACACGCCGTCCGGCACGCCCACCACGTCCGGGTTGTCGTCGGGCAGGCGTTCGAACAGGCGCACCATGTCGTAGGACATGTAGCCGACCAAACCGGCCGCCATCGGCGGCAGGGACTCGGGCAGGTCGATGCGGGAATCGGTGATGAGCGCGCGCAGCGAGCCGATCACGCCGTCGGAACAGGGCTCGAAGGCTGTCGGATCGCTCAACGCCCGGCGGTTGACCTCGGCCTTGTCGCCGAAAGCCCGCCAGATCAGATCCGGCTCCAGGCCGATGAACGAATAGCGCCCCCGATTGGCGCCGCCTTCGACGGATTCGAGCAAGAAGCAATCGGTCCGGCCTTGGCTCAGCTTGAGCATCGCCGATACCGGCGTTTCCAAATCCGAATGGAGCGTCGTCCAGAGGACTTGCGGGCGCCCGGCTTCGAACGTCGCCGCGAAGGCTGAAAAGTCGGGCGTTACGCTCATGGTTTAATTGTAGAGTTTATCGAGGGCGCGCTGATTGATCGTTACCGTATGCGTTTCGCGCAAGGCCTTCGACAGTTGAACCAGAAGGTCGTTGCCGATGGCGCGTTCGAGATCCGCGCCGAGCGCTTTTCTGTCTTCTTCGCCGGCCAAGGGATCGACGGGCTTGATGTCCTTGAGCATGGCGACGACGTAGCCGGTCCGGTCGCGCGCCATGAAGGCGTCCCCGGGCAGGCCGGTAAACAGCTTTTCAATCAGGTCGGGCGGCAGCCGGTCCTGCAGGCCTTGGCCGGTGCGGGTAAACGCGCCGGTCAGGTGCATTTCGAGCGATTGGTCCTCGGCGATTTTTCCGAACAACTTGGCGTCCTTCAATTGATCGAGGAGCGACTGAGCCTTCTTTTGGGCCAGGGTCCGGCGCTGTTCTGTTTTCCAAGCTTTGACGACGTCGTCGCGGATATCCGCGAGCGGTTTCTGGGTCGGCGGCGTGATTTTATCGACGCGGACGATGAAGTATCCATCGGTGCCGGATTCCAGAAGCTGGCTTTCCTGCCCTTGATCGAGTTCGAAAATCGTACCGAGGGCATCGCCTTCCTTGGGCAGATCCTTGACGAGCGCACCGGCGGCGTCTCGCCCGGAACGGTCGATGGCCGGAATTTTCTTGAGATTGAGATTCAGCTGCGCCGCGGCCTCTTCCACGTTGGCGCCGCCCGCGAGCGTGTCCTCGAACTTGTTGGCGAGCTTGAACAGGCTGTCGAGGGCCTTTTCCCTGGCCAAGGTCATGCGGATTTGATCCTTCATTTCGCCAAGTTCTTTTTTACTGCCGGGATCGATCGCCGTGACCTTGATGACGTGCCATCCCAAGGGGCTTTTGACGGGCCGGCTGACTTTATCTTTTTCGAGCGCGAACACGGCATCGGCGGCGGCCGCCGAGAGATCGCGGCTCAGGGCCTGTTTGGTAACCGTGCCGAGGTTCGTCGCAGCCTCGTCCATGCCGGCGACTTCCTTGGCGACCGCGGCTAAATCGCGGCCTGTTTGCAGCATCGTGAAGGTGTCCGCGGCTTTCTTTTCGTCGGTCAGCACGATTTGATTGATCGTGCGTAACTCGGGTTTGACGTATTCGTCCTGATGCACGGTGTAATAATCGCGGATGGCGTCATCGCTGACGGCGACCTCCTTGGCGAGGTCGTCGACATGCAGCGTCGCCAGCGTGACGGTCCGGTATTCCGGTGCGGTAAACCGCTTGGCGTTGTCTTTATGAAATTTTTCGAGAACGTCGTCGCTCGGATCGTCGATATCCGTGAACGAGGCATCCTCGATACGCACGTAATTCGCCTGGCGTTGCTCTTCGCGAAAACCGTAAATCTTAGCGCTCAGGGTTTTCGGGACAATGGCGGCGGCCTGGAGCCCCCTCAACAATTGATTGCGCGTAATATCCTGGCGCAGTTCGCGGATATAACCGGCTTCGGTGTAGCCGTTCGCCTGCAATATCCGCTGAAACTGATCGCGGTCGAACATCCCGACCTGATTTCTGAAAGTCGGGTCTTTTTGGATGTTGTCGCGGATTTGCCGATCGGTGACGATCAGCCCGAGATCGCGCGCGCCGAGGGTGTACAGCGTATCGTTGACCATGCCGTTGATGATCGACTGACCGAGGCCGAGCGCCTTGGCTCGTTCCGTATCGATCGCGTTGCCGAGCAGACTGCGCAGCCGGTTGAGTTCGTCCCGGTAGCGTTGGTTGACCGCATCGGGCGAAATTTTCACGTCGCCGACTTGCGCCGCGACTTGCGGATTGCCGCCGCCGGTGGGTAATACATCACTAACGCCCCAGGCGACAAAGCCGAGAATCAGCAGAACGACAAAGAAATATATTACGATCTTCGCGGATTTGCTGCGCATTGCGGTAATCATGGTAACGATCCGTTCTCAGTGGTGCCGAAAGGCAAGTCGCCTGTTTCGAAAAATTGGCGGTTTAGGGTCGCTTGGTCTTACGGCTTGTTTATAACATTTTGTTCGATACCGGCGCCCGCTTCACGGACCGGCCGGGCGCGGTGACGGCGGCATCATAAAAGCGCGCCCGAGGCGCCGCAACCCTGCTGAAAAGCCGTGTTCTCCCGACCTGGCCGGGGGTGAATCCGGGTTGGCCGGAACGGTTGGCCTGTGATAAGACCGGGCACGTCGTTATCGTTATCCCGAAACAAGTGAAAGTGACGTCATGAGCGAGCGCCGCCGCCCTTTGATCGCCGGAAACTGGAAAATGAACGGTCTCAGCCGGGACGGAACCGCCTTGGCGGCGGACGTTGCGGCGCGTTTCAAGGCCGCGGCGCAACCGTCGTTCGATCTTCTGGTTTGCCCGCCTTTCACGCTGATTTCCAAAGTCGCGGACGTTCTCGCGGGCAGCGGTGTCGCCGTGGGCGGTCAGGATTGCCATCAGAACGCGGCCGGGGCGCATACCGGGGATATCAGCGCCGAAATGCTGAAGGATATCGGATGCTCTTTCGTCATTATCGGGCATTCCGAACGCCGCGCCGATCACCGCGAGAAGGACAGCCTCGTGCGGATCAAGGCGGAAGCGGCGCACGGCGTGGGGCTGACGGCCGTTATCTGCATCGGCGAGACCGAGGAAGAGCGGGATCAGGGCAAAACCTTCGATATCGTCAAAAGCCAGTTGGCGGGGTCCGTACCCGATGGCGCGCGCGCGGCCGATACCGTGATCGCCTACGAGCCGGTCTGGGCGATCGGCACCGGCCGGACGCCGAGCGCGGCCGAGGTTCAGGAGGTTCACGCCTTGATTCGCGCCGAGCTGGCGCGCGGCATGGGGGCGGCGGAAGCCGAGAAATGCCGGATTCTGTACGGCGGTTCGGTCAAGCCGGATAATGCGCCGGAATTGATGGCCCTGGCGGATGTCGATGGCGGCCTGATCGGCGGCGCCAGCCTGAAAGCCGCGGATTTTTGGGCGATCGCGCAAAGTTGCCCTTGATCCGAAGTTAGGACTGGCCAGAGCCGGGCCGAGGCATTAAATAGCAGGCAGCAAAAGGTTATTTTCCAAGCCGTTACAGAGTGAGTCCGGAAACCACGCCCATGACGACGGTCATCCTGGTTTTACATTTGATTTTGGCCATTGCGATGGTCGGTACCATCCTGCTCCAGCGCAGCGAAGGCGGCGGCCTGGGCATCGGCGGCGGTGGCGGCGGCGGCATGGGCGGTTTTCTGTCGGGCCGGTCGACGGCCAATCTGCTGACGCGGACCACGGCCATTCTCGCGATGTGCTTTTTCGTGACCAGTTTGGTCCTGGCGATCTTGGCCGGCGATAGAAAGCCCGCCAGTTCGATTCTCGATCAATCGCCGCCGGCGGCAAGCCAGCCGGCCGCGCCCAAGGATCAAACGCCAAGCGCACCGCTGGCTAAATAGGGCGGAAACATGACGGTTGTCGATACGACGACGGAACGGTATTCAAGAGGCGGCCCCGGTGCCGCCTCTTTTGTTTGCGCTTGCGCGCTTTTGATGTAGATTGATCGTCCATGACGCGCTTTATTTTTATCACCGGCGGCGTGGTTTCCTCACTCGGTAAGGGATTGGCTTCAGCGGCTCTCGGCGCGCTCCTCCAGGCGCGCGGATTTTCCGTGCGGCTGCGCAAGCTCGATCCGTATTTGAACGTCGATCCGGGCACGATGAGCCCGTTTCAACACGGCGAGGTGTACGTTACCGACGACGGCGCCGAGACCGATCTCGATCTCGGTCACTACGAGCGTTTCACCGGCGTTTCCGCCCGTCGAAGCGACAACGTGACGACCGGGCGGATTTATTCCGACGTGATCGCGCGCGAGCGCCGCGGCGACTACCTGGGCGCGACGATCCAGGTCATTCCCCATGTGACGGACGCCATCAAGGAATTCGTCATGAGCGATCTGCGGGGCGAGGATTTCGTGCTCTGCGAGATCGGCGGCACCGTGGGCGATATCGAGGGACTGCCGTTTATCGAGGCGATCCGGCAGTTGGGCAACGAGCTCGGTCCCGAACGGACCATGTTCATGCATCTGACTTTGCTGCCGTACATCGCCAGCGCCGGCGAGTTGAAGACCAAGCCGACCCAGCACTCGGTGAAGGAACTGCAGGGCGCCGGTATTCAGCCCGATATTCTTTTATGCCGGGCCGAGCAGGAAATTCCGCAGGGCGAAAAGCGAAAGATCGGCCTGTTCTGTAATGTGCGCCAGGAAGCGGTAATTTCCGCACCCGACGTGGCCACGATCTATCAAGTGCCGATCCGCTATCATCGCGAAGGCCTCGACGATCAGGTCTGCCGCCATTTCGGTTTGGAGAACGCCCCGCAGCCGGACCTGACCCGCTGGGAAGAGATCACCGAGCGGGTGCTGAAGCCGGAAGGCGAGGTGACGATCGCCATCGTCGGTAAATACACGCAACTGCCGGATGCCTATAAGTCCTTGGCCGAAGCGCTGACCCACGGCGGCATCGCCAACAACGTGCGGGTCAACAAGAACTGGATCGATTCGGAAATCTTCGAGCAGGAGGACGCGGTTCGCCATCTCGAGGACGTCCACGGCATCCTGGTGCCGGGCGGATTCGGCGAGCGCGGCGCGGAGGGCAAAATCGCCGCCGCCCAATTCGCGCGCGACCGCCACGTGCCCTATTTCGGGATTTGCTTCGGGATGCAGATGGCCGTGGTCGAGGCCGCGCGCCATCTCGCGGGAATCGAGGGCGCGGGCTCGACCGAATTCGGACCTTGCCCGGATCCCGTCGTCGGGTTGATGACGGAATGGCTGCGCGACGGCGAATTGGAGAAGCGGTCCACGGACGCCGATCTCGGTGGCACCATGCGCCTCGGCGCTTACGATGCCTGCCTCAAGAAAGGCAGCCGGGTTTTCGATATTTACGGCACCGAGCACATCAGCGAACGCCATCGCCACCGGTATGAAGTGAATACCCGCTATAAGGATCGCCTGGAGCAGCTCGGCGTGCGTTTTTCGGGGATGTCGCCGGACGGGGTGTTGCCGGAAATCGTCGAAATCTCCGACCATCCTTGGTTCATCGGGGTGCAATTCCATCCCGAGTTGAAATCGCGCCCGTTCGAGCCGCATCCTTTGTTCACGTCGTTCATCGAAGCGGCCGTGAATCAATCGCGCCTCGTTTAATAGGCGTTGAGAGTAGGTGGATAGAGCCTTCGATGTTATATGCCCACCCTTACGTTTTATCGTCATGCCCCGGCGCGAGCCCGGGGCATCCAGACGGCGAGGCCCCTGGACTGCCCGGGCCTTGGGGGAATAGGGGGTGTCCCCCTGCCCCCCTGGGCCGGGCAATGACGCAGCAAAAAAATTCGACTCGGTTGCGTATTTTTAAGAGGGCGTTTTTGCGTCAAAACTCATGAACAAACCCCGCCACGTTTCCATCGGTTCCGTCACGCTCGGCAACGATCTGCCGTTCGTGATCATCGCCGGGCCGTGCCAAATGGAAAGCCGCGCGCACGCCCTCGAAATGTCGGGCACGCTCAAGGAAATCACCGATAAGCTCGGCATCGGCCTGATCTACAAAACCTCGTTCGACAAGGCCAACCGCACCAGCGTTTCGAGCGCGCGCGGTCTCGGCCTCGATGAGGCCCTGCCGGTATTCGCCGAGGTGCGCGAGATAACCGGCTGCCCGGTGCTGACCGACGTGCACGAGAAGGAACACTGCGCGCGCGCCGCCGAGGCGGTCGACGTGTTGCAGATCCCGGCGTTCCTGTGCCGCCAGACCGATCTGTTGCTGGCCGCCGGCGAAACCGGCAAGGCGGTCAACGTGAAGAAGGGGCAGTTCCTGGCGCCGTGGGACGTCGCCAACATCGTCAAGAAGGTCGAAAGCACCGGCAACAAAAACGTGCTCGTTACCGAGCGCGGCGCGAGTTTCGGCTACAACACCTTGGTCTCCGATATGCGCGCGCTGCCGATCATGGCGCAAACCGGCTGCCCGGTGGTGTTCGACGCCACCCATTCGGTGCAGCAGCCGGGCGGGC
>JBBDTH010000065.1:0-7846 GCA_040904505.1 Rhodospirillales bacterium
AGAGACCCGAAAAGAAAGAGTCCATGATGCCCTCGCCCGACATGGGCGGCATGGGTGGCATGGGCGGCATGGGCGGTTTCTAAGACCGGAACCGTTCCGTCCCAAGCACTGCGAAAGGGCCGCACTTCGGTGCGGCCCTTTTTTTGGGCAAAAAACCTGAATTTTTGCCTAAATTTTAAATGATACTCCCTTTTATTTCTGACTATTCTAATATACTAAAAATCCTAATCCACCGGGCGGGCTGGATCGGATCGTGATTTATCGGTTGGCAATTGGCGATTCCGACAAACCATGATCTGTTCTATGCGTCCGCCCGTTCCGTATTCTAGTCTTGTTTCCTCGAACCACCGATGGATTCCGATTTGCCGCCGCAGCACCCAGAACGCGTCGAGACCTCGCCCCCGATTTCCGACGAGGTGAAATATACGACCTGCTACATGTGCGCCTGCCGCTGCGGCATCAAAGTGCATCTCAAGGACGGCGGCATCCGCTACATCGAGGGCAACCGCAACCACCCGGTCAATAAAGGCGTTCTGTGCGGCAAGGGTGCGTCGGGCATCATGCAGCAGAACTCGCCCGCCAAACTGACCAAGCCGCTCAAGCGGATCGGCGAACGCGGCACCGGCGAATTTCAGGAAATCGATTGGGACGAAGCCCTCGATATCGCAACCGCGTGGCTGGCACGGGCGCGCGCCACCGATCCGAAACGCCTCGCCTTTTTCACCGGACGCGATCAAAGCCAAGCCCTGACATCCTGGTGGGCGCAACAGTTCGGCACGCCCAACTACGCCGCGCACGGCGGCTTTTGTTCCGTCAACATGGCGGCCGCCGGCCTTTACACCATGGGCAGCGCCTTCTGGGAATTCACCGAACCGGATTGGGAACACGCGAAATACTTCATGCTGTTCGGCGTCGCCGAGGATCACGACAGCAACCCGATCAAGATCGGCCTGAGTCAACTTAAGAAACGCGGCGCGAAGATCGTTTCCGTCAACCCCATCAAAACCGGCTACACGGCGATCGCCGACGAATGGCTCGGCATCACGCCCGGCACGGACGGCCTGTTCGTCATGTCCTTGATCCACGAACTGCTGCGCGCCGGCAAGGTCGATCTCGACTATCTGATCCGTTACACCAACGCCTCCTGGCTGGTCATCGACAATCCGGGCGGCGCCGATGACGGCTTGTTCGCGCGCGCCCCGGACGGCCGGGCGCACTGCTGGGATCGCGTGCGCGACGCGCCCGGCGATCCGCTTGCCGCCGGCGGCGCACCGGCTCTGAAAGGCAGGTTTACGCTGCCCGACGGCCGCACCGCCGTGCCGGTCTTCCAAAAACTCGCGCAACGCTATTCGGACAGACGCTACAGCCCGCAAGCCGTCGCCAAGATCACCGGCATTCCCGACGCGACGATCAAACGGATCGCCGCCGAACTGGCCCACGCCGCGTTCGAGGAAGAAGTCGTGATCGACACGCCCTGGACCGATTGGGCCGGCCGCACGCACGACACGATGATCGGCCGGCCGGTCAGCATGCATGCCATGCGCGGCATCTCGGCGCATTCCAACGGCTTTCACACCTGCCGGGCGATTCACGTGCTGCAGATTTTGCTCGGCAGCATCGATACGCCGGGCGGGCTGCGTTACAAACCGCCCTATCCGAAGTCGCTCGCCTCGTTGCCGAAACCGTCGGGCCGCCCCGATCAGGTGCGGCGCAACCACCCGATGGCCGGACCGCACCTTGGCTTTCCCGCGTCGCCCGAGGATCTTCTGATCGACCGGGACGGCACGCCGGAACGCATCGACAAGGCGTTTTCCTGGGACGCGCCGCTTGCCGCCCACGGCCTGATGCACATGGTCATTACGAATGCCTGGACTCAGGACCCCTACAAGATCGAAACCCTGTTTCTGTATATGGCGAACATGGCCTGGAACTCGGCCATGAACACCGACAGCACCATCAAGATGCTGACCGACAAGGACGACACGGGCGACTACAAAATTCCCCGCATCATCTATTCCGACGCCTATCTGTCGGAAATGGTGATGTATGCCGATCTCATTCTGCCCGACACCACCTATCTCGAACGCTGGGATTGTATTTCCCTGCTCGACCGGCCGATTTCCGATGCCGACGCGCCGGCCGATTCGATCCGCCGACCCGTTCTCGAGCCGGACCGCGATGTCCGTCCGTTCCAAAGCGTGCTGCTCGATCTGGGCGCGCGGCTCGGCCTCGCCGGCATGATCGACGAGGACGGCTCGCCGAAATTCCCCGGCGGCTATAAGGACTACATCATCCACCACGAACGCCGACCCGGCATCGGCATGCTGGCCGGATGGCGCGGCGCCACCGGCGATCTGCACGGCACCGGCCCGGAAAACCCGGATCAGGTCGAGGCCTACATCGAGAACCAGTGTTTCTGGCGCCGGGAACTGGAGCCCAACCAGAAGTACTTCAAGCACGTCAACATCGACTATCTGAAGTACGCCGTGAAGATGGGCTTCGTCATGACGCCCGAACCGATCATCTGCCAGTTGTACGCCGAGGAGCTGCAGACCTTCCGCCTGGCCGCGCACGGGCACGGGACCGTCGCCGTGCCGCAAGAGCACCGCAAACGCATCGCCACCTATTTCGATCCGCTGCCGTTCTGGTATCCGCCGTTCGAAAACGACGTCAACGCGCTCGAGGATTATCCGCTGCACGCCGTCACCCAACGGCCGATGGCGATGTATCATTCCTGGGGATCGCAAAACGCCTGGCTGCGCCAGATTCATACCGCCAACCGGCTCTACATCTCGCGCCCGCTCGCCGGCAAGCTCGGAATCGCGGACGACGATTGGGTTTGGGTGACGAGCCGGACCGGGCGCGTCAAGGGCCAGGTCAAAGTCATGGACGGCGTGAACGAAAACACCGTGTGGACCTGGAACGCCATCGGCAAACGCGCGGGTGCCTGGAATCTGGAGCCCGACGCCGCCGAGTCGAAAAAGGGATTCCTGCTCAATTCCCTGATCGACGAGTTGTTGCCCGAGCGCGAAAGCAATTACCGCTACTCGAATTCCGATCCCATCACCGGCCAGGCGGCCTGGTACGACCTGCGCGTGCGCGTCGAGAAAGCGCCCGCCGGAGCCGAGGAATCGGAACCGCGGTATCCGGCCTTCAAGATCCCGCCCGGCATCCCGGCCCGGCCCCAAATCAACCGCACCGGCGCGGCCTTCCGCGCGGCACGCGAACGCTTGAAAAAAGGCGGCCGGTCATGACCGATTTGCCCGCCGCGCCGACTCCCAAACGCCTCGGCCTCGTGATCGACGTCGATATCTGCGTCGGCTGTCATGCCTGCGCCACGGCCTGCAAGGAATGGAACACCGGCGGCTATCATGCGCCGCTGACCGATCTGAACCCGTACGGGAAAGACGCGAGCGGCGTCTGGTTCAACCGCGTTCATTCCTTCGAGTTCGGGCGCGGCGCGGACAATAGGGTCGTTCATTTCCCGAAATCGTGCCTCCATTGCGACAACGCCCCGTGCGTGACGGTGTGCCCGACGGGTGCGTCGTACAAGCGCGCCGAGGACGGCATCGTCCTGGTGGACGAAAGCCTGTGCATCGGCTGCAAACTCTGTTCGTGGGCGTGCCCGTACGGCGCGCGCGAATTCGACTCGACCGAGGGCGTGATGAAAAAATGCACGCTCTGCATCGACCGGATCTTCAACGAAAACCTGGAGGAAATCGACCGGGTGCCGGCATGCGTCGCCGTGTGCCCGGTGAACGCGCGCCATTACGGCGATTTCAACGATCCGCACTCGAGCGTATCCGAAATGACCGCCGAGCGCGGCGGTTACGACCTGATGCCCGAGATGGGCTGCAAGCCGACCAATAAATATCTGCCGCCGCGGCCGCGCAAATTCAATACCGGCGATACCGGCGCGCCCGCCGTGCTCGAAGACGCCGACCCGGCGGGCGGATTCCTCGGCTGGGTCGACCGCATGCTGTCTGCGCAACCCTGAGGGCCGGGCCGGAATCATGCATCCCGCGTATTCGCTCATCTTTTTCACCACCGCGTCGGGCCTCGGCTACGGCTTGCTCGCGCTTATGGGGTTTTTCGCCGCGCTCGGGCTGATGCCCGCCGACCGGGTGTTCGGCTTCGCCGGATTCGCCGTCGCGCTCGGCCTGGTCACGCTCGGCCTGTTGTCCTCGACGCTTCATCTCGGCCATCCCGAGCGGGCCTGGCGCGCGGTGACTCAGTGGAAATCATCGTGGCTGTCGCGCGAAGGCGTGATGGCGATCGTCACGTATATTCCCGCCGGCCTGTTCGCGCTCGGATGGCTTTTCTTCGAAACGCTCGGCGGCTTCTGGATATTGGCCGCCGTCGCGACCGCCGTCTGCTGCGCGCTCACGGTTTACTGCACGGCCATGATCTACGCCTCGATCGCCGCCGTGCCGCGCTGGCATCATCCGCTGGTGCCGCCCGGCTACCTGATCTTCGCGCTCGCGACCGGCGCGTTGGCGCTGGACGCGTTGTTGCGGGTGTTCGGGCATCCCCGTCTCGAAGTGTCGGCGCTGGCCGCGCTCGCCGTTATTGCGGCACTCGTCGTCAAGCTTTTGTATTGGCGGTCCGTCGACAACGCCCCGGCGCGCGCCGACGCAGACAGCGCGACCGGACTCGCAAACAGCGGCGTCCCGGGCGGCATCGTGCGCCTGCTCGACCCGCCCCATGTCGAGAAGAATTACCTGCAAACCGAGATGGGCTACAAGGTCGCGCGCAAACACGCGGCGAAACTGCGCCGCATGACGGTGCTGTTCGCGTTTCTCGTGCCGCTGGTTCTGGTCGCGTTGACGACGGTGCTGCCCGCCGGCGCCGCAGCCGCCGCGTCCGTTACCGCCGCCGCGGCGGGCGCCTTCGGCATCGTTCTCGAACGCTGGCTGTTCTTCGCCGAGGCGCAACACGTGGTGATGCTCTATTACGGCGAGCGCGCGATCTGACGTGCTTATGCGTCGTCGCCCGCGATGACCTTGTATAAGGCGGCATGATCGAGGCCGCCCCAGCCGGCGGCATCGGCCTTGGCGTACAGCGCCCGGTTGAGCTTGGTGCCGGGTAATTCCACGCCCACTTGGGCCGCCAATTCCAGCGCCTGGTCCATGTCCTTGCCCTGGGTCTTGCAGCGCCCGCCCGGCGTGAAGTCGCCGGTGATCATGCGCTCGCCGTGCAGTTCCAGAATGCGCGAGTCGGCGAAGCCGCCCTTGAGTGCCTCGCGCACCTTGGCCGGATCGGCGCCGGCGCGTTTCGCCAGCACCAGGGCTTCCGCGACCGCGCCGATGGTGAGCCCGACGATCATCTGATTGGCCGCCTTCGAGACCTGCCCGGTGCCGACGGGGCCGATGTGGGTGAGGCGGCTGCCGAGCACTTCGAAAACGGGACGCGCGCGCGCGATATCGTCCGCCGCCCCGCCCGCCATGATCGTGAGCGAACCCGCTTCGGCCCCGACCACGCCGCCCGATACCGGCGCGTCGACATAGCGCCCGCCCGCGGCTTCGACCTTTTTTGCAAACGCGCGCGTCGGCGCGACCGCCGTGGTGCCCATGTCGATGATGAGGTGATCTTCGGTGAGCGCGCCGATCACCCCGTTCGCGCCGAACAGGATGTCCTGAACCGTCGAGGTATCGTACGACATGATGATCACCGTGTCGGCGGCGGCGGCGACATCGTGGGCGCTCGCCGCCGGCACCGCGCCCTCGGCGGCCATTGTCTCGATCTTTTCGGGCGAGCGGTTATAAACCACCAGCCGCGCGCCCGCCTTCATGAGATTGCGCCCCATGGGCCGGCCCATGAGCCCGAGCCCTATCAGGCCGAGGGTGCGGCCGTGCAGCACTGTCATCGTTTTTTCTCCCGTACGTTAAATATAGGCTAAGCTAGCAATCCAAGCCCGTCTTACTCCTAACCTTGAACGATCCCACCGTCATGTCAACCGAGCCCGCTCTCGCCAAGCCGTCCCTTCGGGTGATGGTGCCGACCTTCATCGGCGGCACCTTCGGCAACGGCCTGTTCGATGCGCTGCATTTCCTGATTCCGTTCTGGGCGGCGAAGATGGGCATGCCGCCGGCCGAGATCGGCCTTATCGTCGGCGCGCGCTACGCGCTGCCGTGCCTATTCTCCATCCACGGCGGCGTCCTGATCGACCGCATCGGCGCGCGCCGGATGTGTTTTTATTTCGGCGTACCGACGCTGCTGCTGGCGCCGCTCTACCCGGTGATGCCGGTGTTCACGGCGCTGCTCGTTCTGCAATTGCTGCTCGGGCTGTCGACGACTCTGGGCTGGATCGGCGTGCAGACGATGGCCGCGCGCATCACCCGGGGCGATACCACGCTGCTCGGCCGTTTCGCTTTCGTCTACCAGCTCGGCGCCTGGACCGCGCCGATTCTCATCGGCCTGATGTTCGACGTGTTCGGCGCCTGGGGCGCGTTCGGCACGATCTCGGTTTGGACCGGTTGTTATCTGCTGTTCATATATCTGATCCCCGCCGAGGAGATTCAGGAAAGCGGTCCCCGGCCCAAACTGCATTTTAACGATCTGATCCCGAAGCTCGGCGAATACAAGGAAGCGTTCGCGCTGCTGGCGATCCCGGCGGTCGCGCTGTCCATCGCCGTCACCGTGGTCCGCCACACCACGACGCCGATCCAGGGATCGTTTTACGTGGTCTATCTTGAAGGCCTCGACATGACCGGCACCACCATCGGCCTGATCTGCGCGGTGGTCGAGGTCTTGAACGGCGTCGCGCCGCTCGCGTCGGGAAAATTCGAGCGGATCATCCCGGCCCATTGGGCGGTGGTGATCCTGAGCATCGGCGCGATTTTCATGATTTCGATCACGCCGCTTCTCGGCGGCGTCCTCGCGTTCCTGATCATCGCACAAGTTTTGCGCGGCATCTGTCAGGGCCTCGCGCAACCGCTTCTGTTCGGCATGATCGCAAGATCGGTTCCGCTCGAGCTGCAGGGACGCAGCATCGGCCTGCGCACGACCGCGAACCGCATCGGCTGTACGCTAATCCCGATCATCATGGGCGTGCTGGTCGATTGGCTCGGCATCGAAATGGGATTTTACGTCACCGGCGCCGGATTGATTTTCCTGATGCTGGTGATCGGCTATTTCGTGCGCCGCTCGAAAACCTTCAACCCGAAAGCCTGATCTACGGTTTTTGGCCGATCCCGTTCAGGAACCCGCGCAGGTGCTCGAGGGTCTCCTTCAAGCCGAGGCGATGCACCTCGACCCCGTCGGGAAAGGCGCCGAGCAGGCGCGTCGGCAATTGCGAATCCAGCATTACGAACGCGCCGAAGTCGTCCGCCCGGCGCACCAGCCGCCCGTAGGCCTGCTTGAGCCTGAGCCGCGTGATGAGTTCGTCGTACACACGACCGTCGAAATGCGCGCGCCGGGTCTTATGGAGAATATCCGGGCGCGGCCACGGCACCCGGTCAAATACAATGAGCCGCAGCGAGCGGCCCGGCACATCGACGCCGTCGCGCACCGCATCGGTGCCGAGCAGGCAGGCGTTCTCCTCGGCGCGAAAAATATCGATCAACGTGCCGACGTCGAGCACGTCGATGTGTTGCGAAAGCAGCGGCAGGCCCGCCGACTCGAGCGGCTCGGCGATGCGCTCGTAAACCGCGCGCAGGCGCGAGATCGCCGTGAACAGGCCGAGCGCGCCGCCGCCCGCGGCGAGGAACAATTCGCGATAGGCCGCCGCCACCTGATCGGCGCTGTTGCGGTTGACGTCGGTCACGACGTAGACGCGCGTGCGCGCCGGATAATCGAACGGCGATTTCAGCGACTCCAGCACCGGCGGGTTCGGCAGGTAGCGCGC
>JBBDTH010000066.1:0-1121 GCA_040904505.1 Rhodospirillales bacterium
GAAGCCCTGGCGGTCAGCATGATTCACAGCCTCGCCGGGCAGTTGAAGGACGGCAAAATTTCGCGTGTGCGGCCCTATCGCGATCCCCATCACGGCGCCTCGCTCACCGCGCTCACCGGCGGCGGGCTCCGGGCGAAGCCGGGCGAGGTCTCGCTCGCGCATCTCGGCGTCTTGTTTCTCGACGAATTGCCGGAATTTCAACGCGGCGTCCTGGAAGCGCTGCGCCAGCCGCTCGAGGCCGGGCACATCACGGTCGCGCGCGCCAACGCGCACGTAACGTACCCCGCGCGCGTGCAGCTGATCGCCGCGATGAACCCGTGCCGCTGCGGCTATCTCGACGATCCGGGCCAAGCCTGTTCGCGCGCGCCCAAATGCGCGCAGGACTATCAGGCGAAAATCTCCGGGCCTTTGTTCGACCGCATCGATCTGCACGTCGACGTGCCCGCGGTCAGCCCGCTTGATCTGTCGACGGCGGTGCGCGGCGAGGCGTCCACCGTCATCGCCGAACGGGTGGCGGCGGCGCGCGCTATTCAAAAACGCCGCTTCGAGGCTTTGCAAAAAGGAAACGGGAAAGACGCACCCACGCTCCGCACCAACGCCGAGGCCGACGGCACGCTCTTGGAGAAAATCGCCGCGCCCGAGGAGGCCGGGCGCAAACTCCTGCACGAGGCCGCCGAACGCATGAAACTGACCGCGCGCGGCTATCACCGAGTACTCCGGGTCGCACGCACGCTCGCGGACCTGGACGCCGTCGAGCAGATCGCCCGCCGCCACGTCGCCGAGGCGCTGTCGTACCGGCGCATCGTGCCGGGGCGCGTTCTAAGCTGAACACCGGGCCGAAACATTCTCCCGGGAAGAATGTTTTAGCCGCCGATAATACAATGATTTCAAGGTGTTGCCCGCCGCATCGCTTGCTTGTGGCGGTGCCGGAACGGGGTTAGGATGCCCGCATGCTTTTTCGTCTCGCGCATGCCCGTCTTTCGCGTGTCGCCGCGCTCCTGGTCGTTCTTCTGTTCGTTCCGGGGAGCGCGTCGCACGGTTATACCGCTGCCGCTGCCGCCGACATGGCCGACACCCTGGCGTCCTCGGCCGTCGGCGAGGCCATGCCCCTGTCCATGCCC
>JBBDTH010000066.1:1221-7813 GCA_040904505.1 Rhodospirillales bacterium
CCATGCCCCTGTCCATGCCCATGTCGGAAGACTGCGCCGGGTGCGCCGGCGAGGGCGGCGACGCGTCGGTCGCGGCGTGTCAGACGATGTGCCCGGGCGCGTTCGGCGTCATGCCCGACACCGGCATGACGCGCGCGGACACGCGTAAACCATTGGACGCGTTCGGCGGTGAGATGGCCCGGCGCGGGCGCGAAGGGCCGCCCGATCCCTATCCTCCCAAAGCCGCCCGCTCCCGTTAAGCGGTACCCAAGCGTGCGCGCGCGATGCCCGCCCGGCGTGGGCGAACGTGCCGTGCCCGTGACGCACAAGACATTTTCGAAATCGTTTTAATCCGTTCGGCCTCGGCCGGACGAGTCGATCCGTGGGTTGTTAAAAATCATGCCCCATTCTTCTTCTTTCGCCTCTTCTTTCGCCCCTTCTTTCATCCCTGGCGTGTCGCGCCGCGCCTTTCTTTTGGCCGGCCTCGGCGCTGCCGCCGCGCCCGTTCTGTTCCGCCGGCCGGCATCGGCGTCGGTTGCCGAGCGTCGCATCGCCTTGATCGCCGCCCCGGATCGGGCCCGGCTGATTTCCGACTCCCGTCCGGAAACGGCGGTCTGGTGTTTCAACGGGCGGGTCCCCGGCCCCGCGATCCGATGCCGCCAAGGCGAGCGGCTGACGGTGACGGTCGAGAACCGCCTCGCGGAGGAGACCACCGTTCATTGGCACGGTATCCGCGTGCCCAACGCCATGGACGGGGTTCCGCACCTGACGCAAAAACCGATCGCTCCCGGGGAAACGTTTACCTACGCCTTCGAAACGCCCGATGCCGGAACCTTCTGGTATCACCCGCACCAACGAAGCTTCGAGCAGGTCGGGCGCGGGCTTTACGGCGCGCTGATCGTCGAGGAACGCGCGCCGCTTTCGGTCGATCGCGACGTAACCTGGGTGCTCGACGATTGGCGCCTCTTGAAGAGCGCACAAATCAGCAACGATTTTGGCGATTTTCACGACATGAGTCACGCGGGACGCATCGGCAACACGATCACGGTGAACGGCCGCGCCGGGGCAACGGTCCCGGTTCGCGCCGGCGAGCGGATTCGGCTGCGGCTCGTCAACGCCGCCAACGCGCGCATCTTCAGCCTCGATTTTGCCGGACATCGACCGCACGTCGTCGCCCTCGACGGCCAGCCGGTCGAGCCGCACGTGCCCGATGGAAACAAAATTCTCCTGGGACCGGCGATGCGGGTCGATCTGATCGTCGACATGACGGGCCGGCCCGGACGGCGCTACTCGATCCAGGATCGGTTTTACCGCCGGCTTGAGTATCCGCTGCTCGATCTTCTGTACGCCGACGAGCCGCTCCGCGCGAGTCCGCCCGAAACGCCGATCCGGCTGCCCGACAATCCGCTTGCCGAGCCGGACCTGAAAAACGCCGCCCGCCATCGCATCACGTTCGGCGGCGGCATGATGGGCGGCATGGCCTCGGCGATGATGGCGGGCCGGCGCGTCGACATGCGCGCGATGATGCACAACGGCAAGGCCTGGGCCGTCAACGGCATCGCCGCCGACGGACACGTCATGGAACCGCTGCTGACGCTCACGCGCGGCCGGTCCTATGTGCTCGATCTCGACAACGACACCGCCTGGCCTCATCCGATCCACCTGCACGGCCACAGCTTCCGGGTCATCAGCCGAAACGGCCGTCCGACCCGGCATCGGGAATGGCTCGATACGATCCTGATGATGCCGCGCGAGCGCGCCGAGATCGCCTTCGTCGCCGACAATCCCGGCGATTGGATGTTTCACTGTCACATTCTCGAACATCAAGCCGGCGGCATGATGGCCGTCCTCCGCGTTACCTGAACGAAAGGAACAGGAACCATGCGTACAATTCTCAAGATCGTCCTGATCGGGGCGCTATCGGCGTTCGCCTCTCCCCTGGCGGCACCCTCCGCGATGGCCGAGGGCGGCATCAAGGAGGCGACGCTTTACAAGGCGCCGCAATGCGGATGCTGCGAAAGTTATGCCGATTACCTGCGCGACAACGGCTTCAAGGTCACCGTCAAGCCGACCCATGATCTTCCTCTTATCAAGCGCCAACACGGCGTATCGCAGTTCCTCGAAGGCTGCCATACCACGCTGATCGGCGCGTACGTCGTCGAGGGGCATGTGCCGGTCACGGCGATCGAGCGTCTGCTCGCCGAAAAACCCAAGATCAAGGGCATCTCGTTGCCCGGCATGCCGACGGGCTCGCCCGGCATGTCGGGGCCGAAGACGCAGCCGTTCACGATTTTCGAGATCGGCGCGGGGGCCCCGAAGGTCTATGCGATCGAATAGCGGCGGGAGCGCGAAGTCGATGAAAGAGAAGGCGGGTACGATTGCCGTTACGGCCGGCGTCTGCGCGGCGTTGGCGTTGGGCGCCTGGATGATGTTCCGGTCCGCCCCGGCACCGCAGGGAGGGGCCGATCCTAACGATGCCGCCCAGGTCGCCCGCGGCAAGGCCGTTTACGAACAGCACTGCGCGAGTTGCCATGGGGCCCGGCTCGAGGGGCAGCCGAATTGGCGGACGCGCAAGCCGGACGGCCGCCTGCCGGCGCCGCCCCACGACGAAACCGGGCACACCTGGCACCATCCGGACACGCACTTGTTTCGGATCACCAAGGACGGCCTGAAACCGCCGCTTGCGCCCGCGGGTTACGAAAGCGACATGCCCGCCTACGCGGGCCTCCTGACCGACGAGGACATATGGTCGGTGCTCGCTTATATCAAAAGCACGTGGCCCGAACGCGAACGGACATTTCAGGAGCGCTTGACTCGAAACACGAACATGAAAGACGCGACACGATGATACGCAGGATCACCCTGAAAACGGCCGCCCTGCTGGCCGCACTTTCGATAGCGATCGCGGCCGCCGAAGCGCACCATCCGGGCCATCGGCTCGACGAGGTTATGGGCAGCAAGGAAAAATATTTCCAGGCCGTCGGCAAAGAGGCGCCGGCCTTCACGCTGAAAACCGCCGACAATAAGATCGTGACGTTAGCCGATTTTCGCGGGACCGTGGTCGTGTTGCAGTTTATTTATGCAAGCTGCCCCGACGTTTGTCCCTTGCACGCCGATCTTTTCGCCCGGGTCCAGAACATGGTGAACCGGACTCCGATGAAGTCCCGGGTGCGGTTCCTCAGCGTCACCACCGATCCGAAACGGGACACCGCCGAGACGCTCGAGGCCTACGGCGCGGCGCACGGCCTCGATCCCGCCAACTGGGCGTTTCTCACCAAAGCCCCCGATGCGCCCGAGGACGCGACCCGGCGGTTGGCCGCGCGCTACGGGCACAAATTCACGAAAGTCGGCGAGGATTATCAATCGCACGGCGTCGTCACCCACGTCATCGACCGGGGCGGCGTATGGCGGGCGAACTTCCACGGCCTGCGCTTCGATCCGCTGAACCTCGTTCTTTACATCAACGGCCTGACTCACGCGGCCGGGCCTGACAAAGCCCCAAAAGGGATCGAATGAGCGCACTTTTCGAAGAGTTGGATTACCGCGGAACGCCGATCGGCGCGTTGAGCCTGCGCCGCCGCCGCGAGCTCGCGCTCGGAGTCGACGTTTTCGAGATCAAGCTCGGCGAGGCGTATCTAATGTCGAGCCTGTTCACGGCCTCCGAGATCGCGCTGGCGCGGCTGGGGCTGGCCGAACTTTCCGGCGCGAACCTCGACGTGGTCGTCGGCGGGCTCGGGCTCGGCTACACGGCGCGCGCCGTGCTCGATCATGCGGCCGTTCGCTCGATGATCGTGATCGAGATGCTCGAGGCGGTCATCGCGTGGCACGAGGAGGGCCTGCTGCCGCTCGGCCCCGAATTGACGGCGGATAAGCGCTGTCGGTTCGTTCGCGGCGACTTCTTCGCCCGCGCCGCCGCGCCGGACGGATTCGATCCCGCGACTCCCGGGCGGCGGTTTCACGCGATCCTGCTCGATGTCGATCACACGCCCGACGACCTGCTCGATGCGCGCAGCACCGGCTTTTATCGGCCCGAGGGGCTGCGCCGCCTCGCGGCCCATCTGCATCCCTGCGGCGTGTTCGGGCTATGGTCGAACGCCGAACCCGACGCGGCCTTCACGGCACGGCTCGGGGCCGTTTTTGCCGAGGCGCGGAGCGAGGCCGTCACGTTCCACAACCCGCTTCAAAACCGTCCCTTTACGCAAACGGTTTATCTGGCGCGCACGGCCGACGGGCCGGCGCCGCTCGAGGTTTAGCCAGCTGCTGATCGGCTCATGATCGGCTCTAGGAGCGTTCGCGGGTCGCCTGAAACCCGATGTTCGGGGACTCTTCGATGACGCGGTTCAATTCCCAGCCGTTGCGCGCGAGAAAGACCGGCGCGTCGTCACGATCGTGCGCCATGCTGGCGCGATGACGGGCGATGAAGTCCTTGAGCGCCCCCGGATCGCCGCCCGACACCCAGCGCGCGGTCTCGAAGGGCGCGGCCTCGAAGCCCGCGGCGATCTTGTACTCGGCGGCGATGCGCGATGCCAGCACCTCGAGCTGCAGCTGGCCGACGACGCCGACGATCCATTCCGCGCCCAGCATCGGCCGGAAGACTTGCATGACGCCTTCCTCGGCCAGATCCTCCAGCGCGCGGCGGAGCTGCTTGGCGCGCATCGGATCGTCGAGGCGCACGCGGCGCAGGATCTCGGGCGCGAAATTGGGAATCCCGGTGAAGCGGACGGCCTCGCCCTCCGTCAGCGTATCGCCGACCCGCAGGGTTCCGTGGTTGGGAATGCCGATGATGTCGCCCGGCAGCGCTTCCTCGGCGAGCTCGCGCTCTTGGGCGAAAAAGAAGATCGGGTTCTGCACCGAAATCGACTTACCCGTCTGCGCCTGAACGAGTTTCATGCCGCGGCGAAAGCGGCCCGAGCACACCCGGAAGAACGCCACGCGGTCGCGATGGTTCGGGTCCATATTGGCCTGCACCTTGAACACGAATCCGGTAACGCCCGTCTCGTCCGGCGCGATATTGCGCGGCTCGGCCGGTTGCGGTTGCGGCGGCGGCGCGATGTCCGCCAAGGCCCGGAGAAGCTCGCCGACGCCGTAGTCCTTCAGCGCACTGCCGAAGAAAACCGGCGTCATGTGGCCGGCCCGATAAGAGTCCGGATCGAATGCCGGATAGGCCGAGGCCGCCAGGGCAGCACCTTCCCGGAACGCGGACAGGATGTGGGGTGGAACATGCCGTTCCAGCGCGGAATCGTCGAGGCCGGTGCAGGCGACGTCTTGGCCGTATGAGTCGCCGCGCCCGCCCGCCGAGGTCAGGAAACGTTGCGCGCGCAGATCGAAACAGCCGTGAAACTCGCCGCCCATGCCGACCGGCCACGTCATCGGGCAGACGTCGAGGGCCAGGGTGCTCTCGATGTCGTCGAGAAGCTCGAACGGATCGCGGCCTTCGCGGTCGATTTTATTAATGAACGTGATGATCGGAATGTCGCGCAACCGGCAGACCTCGAAAAGCTTGCGCGTCTGGCTTTCGATACCCTTGGCCGCGTCGATCACCATGATCGCCGAATCGACGGCGGTCAGCGTGCGGTAAGTGTCTTCGCTGAAATCCTTGTGGCCCGGCGTGTCCAACAGATTGAAGACGATGCCGTCGCGCTCGAAGGTCATGACCGAACTCGATATCGAAATGCCGCGGGCGCGTTCGATCTCCATCCAATCGGATTGGGTGCGCCGGCGCTCGCCGCGCGCCTTGACGTGACCCGCCATGTGGATCGCGCCGCCGAACAGCAAAAGCCGCTCGGTCAGCGTGGTCTTGCCTGCGTCCGGATGCGAGATGATCGCGAAGGTGCGCCGGCGTGTCCAGGCCCGCGCGTCGTTCGGCCGGTCGGCGGGCAGTTGAAGAGCGTTCGTCAAAACGGTGCGGTTTCCTCTCCGGATCGAATTCACGCGATTTATCGGAAACACGCCTTGGTTCCGAGTGTGCGCCCGCGCGGCGGGCGGACCCTAGCGGATGTCGATGGCGATTTGTAGTGTTTTCCGCGCGTGCCGATTAGTCGGACCGGGGCGCCGTATGAACGAGGACGTCCGCCGCCTCTTTTGCATGTTCCGGCGCATGTTCCGGTACGGTTTCCGGTACAGGGGCCGGAAAATACCGCTGTGTCCGGTTCGCCAGCGCAACCAGCGACAGCATCACCGGCACTTCCACCAGGACGCCGACGACCGTCACCAGTGCCGCGCCCGAGGTGAGCCCGAACAGGCCGATCGCCACCGCCACAGCCAGCTCGAAGAAATTGGAGGTTCCGATCAGGGCGCACGGCGCCGCGACGTTATGCGGCACCCGCCACGCCCACGCCGCGGCATAGGCGATGACGAAGATGCCGTAGGATTGAATCAGAAGCGGGACCGCGATCAGTGCGATCAGCAACGGCCGATCGAGGATGACGTGGCCTTGGAATCCGAACAGGAGAACCACCGTGGCCAATAGGCCGAGGATGGAAAACGGTTTGACCGCCGCGGTGAAGCGGGCGACGTGCGCTTCGCCGCGCCCGCCGTTGCCGGCCTGCTTCATCAGCGCCGCCCGGGTCGCCGCCCCCGCCGCGAGCGGAATCACCACGTAGAGCCCGACCGA
>JBBDTH010000067.1:0-7798 GCA_040904505.1 Rhodospirillales bacterium
TTGAAGACTTTCGTATATTGGATTCCCAATAACTTTTCTCTGAGCCAAAACTAGAATATCCCCAGGGGGAACTCCTTCATTATTCACTAAGTTAGTAATAGTAGCTGATATTCCAGTAACTTCATCTTCAAGAGTATCAAATTGGAAAATATGGACTCTGCCAGGCCCATTTTCTTCCATCTCCGTTAATTGACGGGATAGCCTGTCACGATTATGCGCAATTAATGAGTTTGCAATTCGAACAACTTGCGTGGGGCACCTTCTACATTCCAACAAGACATGATCTTCCGCCTCCTCATGAACTTCATGCCAATCTCTTATCCCCTCAGGATTTGCATGCTTAAAACTATAAATAGATTGGTCATCATCTCCAACAATGCATAGCAAGTTTTCTCCACCTAAATATTCAACTACTTTTTGTTCAGCTTTGTTTAAATCTTGAAATTCATCAACAAGGATATGCTCATAAAGGCTTCTCTCAGGCGAGGCAGGATTATCACGCAGGTATCGATATAATTCTGGGACAATTTCACCAATCAGCATCGCTTCATGGAATATCAGCCAACTAACAAGAGCAGCTTCAAAAGCGGCATCATCTTGATTTTGAGCAAAACCCGGCTCCTCATGTTGCAGCCTTGCCCAAGCTGCTTCATAAGCACGAATACGCTTTTTCCGCTCCGTCTTATTCCCAAATGAATTTGTAAGATCGTAAAGAAGCGGTTCGATTTCATACTGATTCAAAGGGCGAGGAATACGGCCTGTGCTCTCAAGAACTATTTGTCGACGCAAGATACTTAACCCTAATGAATGAAGAGTTTTACCCTGCAGTCTTTCAGCTCCATCTACGTCTAAACCAACTAATTCTCGATGAAGGTCCTCGGCTGCTACACGTGTAAATGTATCAGGAAGAATAAGATCGGGATGAATTCCCTCTTCAAGAAGTTTTGCTACTCGTCTTTTTAATGCAAAAGATTTTCCTGTCCCAGGACCAGCAACCACTCTAATTCGAGCTTCCTCAGAAGCTGCAATTCCGTAAGCAGGCGAACCTGGATCAAGTCCTTCATACCAAGGCATCCGTCATTTTCCTGTATTGTTTAGCTTTGTTGGAAATCCACCCTCCGTGTTAGCGTATTATTGTCTATTAAAAATATATTTACAACGGCTAACAAATTTTCCGGATGCCCCGGGCGGAGCCTGTCCTCCGGCCGGCCCTTGGCCGGTCCGGTGGGCCGGGGCATGACGGTAGGAAGATATTAGCCGCTAAATCAAATATCCGCGTAGCAGTGCGTTTCGGCTTTCGCGCCGGGGTGGCAGACCGCGCCGTTGAGCGCGTTGCCGACGGTTTGCGCATATCTCCAAAGCGCGCCCGATTGGAAATCCGTCTTTTTCGGTTTCCACTCTTTCCGGCGCTTTTCCAGTTCTTCCGGCGACACATCGACCTCGATGGTGCCCTCGGTCGCGTCGATGGTGATCGTATCGCCGTCCTTGAGCAAACCGATGGGCCCGCCGACGGCGGCCTCGGGGCCGACGTGGCCGATGCAGAACCCGCGCGTCGCGCCGGAGAAACGCCCGTCGGTGATGAGCGCCATCTTGTCGCCCATGCCGTGGCCGTAGAGCGCCGCCGTGGTCGAGAGCATTTCGCGCATGCCCGGCCCGCCCTTGGGGCCCTCGTAGCGAATCACGATGACCTCGCCTTCCTTGTAGTTGCGCAACTGCACCGCGTCGAACGCGTCTTCCTCGCAATCGAAACAGCGCGCCGGGCCGGAGAATTTTAGGGTTTTCATGCCCGCGACCTTCACGATCGCGCCTTCGGGCGCCAAGTTCCCTTTCAGGCCGACGACGCCGCCCGTCGGTGTGATCGGCTTGCGCGCCGGATAGACCACGTCCTGATCCGTCGGGAATTCGACGTCGGCCAAATTCTCCGCGATGGTCTTGCCGGACACGGTCAGGCAATCGCCATGAATGAACCCGGCCTCGAGCAGGGTTTTCAAGACGACCTGCACGCCGCCGACCTCGAACAGATCCTTGGCGACGTATTTGCCGCCGGGTTTGAGATCCGCGATGTAGGGCGTTTTCTTGAAAATCTCGCACACGTCCATCAGATCGAAATCGATGCCCGCCTCGTGCGCGATGGCCGGCAGATGCAGGCCCGCGTTGGTCGAACCGCCGGTCGCGGCGACGATGGTGGCGGCGTTCTCCAGGGCTTTGCGCGTCACAATATCGCGCGGACGCAGGTTGCGCGCGATCAGATCGAGGATGGCTTCGCCGGACGCTTCGGCGTAGGCGTCGCGCGACGAATACGGCGCGGGCGCGCCCGCCGAGCCCGGCAGCGCCAATCCGATGGCCTCGGACACGCACGCCATGGTGTTGGCGGTGAACTGGCCGCCGCAGGCGCCGTCGGACGGGCACGCGACGCATTCGAGCTCGTGCAGCTCGGCGGCAGAGATGTTGCCCGCGGCGATCTCGCCGACCGCCTCGAACACGTCCTGCACGGTCACGTCCTTGCCGTGGTACCGGCCCGGCAGAATCGAGCCGCCGTACATGAAGATGCTCGGCACGTTCAGGCGCACCATTGCCATCATCATGCCCGGCAGGGACTTGTCGCAACCCGCCAACCCGACGAGCGCGTCGTAGCAATGCCCGCGCATGGTCAACTCGACCGAGTCCGCGATCACGTCGCGGCTGACCAGCGAGGATTTCATGCCCGCGTGGCCCATGGCGATGCCATCGGTCACGGTAATGGTGGTGAATTCGCGCGGCGTGCCGCCGGCGGTCTTGACCCCCTGCTTGACCGACTGGGCCTGGCGCGACAGCGCCGTATTACACGGCGCGGCCTCGTTCCAGCAGGTCGCCACGCCGACGAACGGCAGATTGATCTCTTCTTCCGTCAGGCCCATGGCGTAGTAATAGGACCGGTGCGGGGCGCGCTCGGGCCCCAGGCACACGTGCCGGCTCGGCAGTTTGCTTTTATCGATCTTGTGCTTCGGTGCGGGCATCGTTCGTCTCTCCGGGGGTCATCTTCTTCGATAGGCGCGGGAGAATAGCGGCCATTTTAGGAGGATGCTAGTCATCAGACAAAATATCCCACGGATCATCCGGGAAACCACAGAGGCACAGAGACACAGAGGTTCTCTCTATTTCTCTGTGCCTTTGTGTCTCTGTGGTTCAAATACTTATGATTTTCTTAGGGGGCTCAGTCGGCGCCCAGTTTCTTGCGCAGCGCGCGAATCTGTTCCTGGACCTGGGCCTCCATCGCCACCCGCTCGGGGCTTTTCTCGCGCTTGATCTTGGCGAACGCCTCGACGGTTTTCTCGAGCTCCTTGGCCTCGTCCTCGAGCTCCTTTTCCAGGCGTTTGATGCGGCGCGTCAGGCTCGCGATATTCAACAGGGATTTTCGCCGCTTGACCCCGGCCTTGACCTTGAAATACCGGCGCAACCGCCAATCGAGTACGATCGAGAACAGCCACAGCCCGGCGATGGTGCAGATCAAGCCGACGACGAGATAATGCGCCTTGTCGAACGCCATCGCCGTGCCCCAGAACCCGATGGTCACCATCACGGCGGCGACCGTAATTAACAAACGCCGGATGATCGTGTCGTGCTCGTGGTAATCCTTTTCCGCCTCGATCAGCGCGTTGGCGATTTCCTTTTTCGCCATGTCGCGCCACTCGGCGAACGACATGCCGGCGACGGTGCGGTGCTTGCGGATGAATTCTTCCAGTTCGCGCACGATGAATTCGGCGCGCTGCTCGGGCGTCGGATTGCCGCGCGCGTCGGCGGCCTCGTCTTCATCGGGATCGGCGGCTCCGGTGCCCGGCGCCAGATAACGGTTTTTCGCGGTCATGCCAGCCTAGCCCCGTTCGGGGAACTCTCCCGGGAAACGCGCCTATCAGTGTAGCGTTCTTTCGCAGTATTCTGGACCGGAAAAGGTAAAGAATTGGTTCCGGAGACGACGCGCATCCCCCGCTCGTCTAGCCGCAGCCGCCGCAAGGATCACGAAAGGACCGCCGAGATGCCCACCCCGACCGCCTTTGCCGTCTATGCCCTCGCCGCCGCCTGTGAGATCGCCGGCTGCTTCGCCTTCTGGGCCTGGCTCCGGCTCGACAAATCGGTCCTGTGGCTGATCCCCGGGGTGTTGGCGCTCATCGCCTTCGCCTATCTGCTGACCCGGATCGATACCGCGTTCGCGGGCCGCGCCTACGCCGCCTACGGCGGGGTTTACATCGCCGCCTCGCTCGGCTGGCTGTGGCTGATCGAAGGCGTGCGTCCGGACCGCTGGGACATGATCGGCGCCGCGGTGTGCGTGATCGGCGCCGCCATCATCCTACTCGGCCCGCGCCCCTTGAGCGCCTGAAGAGGGCGTTCCTTAATCCCGCAGCCGTCGGCAGGAAAGGCTTCGACGGTTTAGCCGCCGAAACCGGTTTTCAGGATCAAGACGGCGACGCCGACGAACCCGGCCGTGACGATGGCGATGGCGGCAACCCCGGCAATCAGCCAACTGGCGGCGCGCTTCATCATGGGGGGCTTCGGCGCCGAGGCCGTCCCCGCCGCTTGAATCAGTTCGGCGGCGACCTTTTTCGCCGATGCGCCGAGATTGGCATTGGCCGCCCCGGTACGCGCGTCGATATAGGCGTAAACCCGCGCCGCATCGATGCCGGTTTCCTTCGGCATGGCGGCGATCACCGCTTCGAGGGCGAGGATATGCACCGAATGCAGGTTCAGGCGCCGCTCGATTCCGGCGCCGCCCGGCGCTTTCCGCGCGCCCCGGTGCACACTCGGCCGGCCGGGGCGTTCCTGCGGCGATTCCGGCGAAACCGCGTCTTTGGCGATGGTGGTGTCCATAATTCCCTGGCTCCTCCGCGTTTGGGGCCGATTCGATTCGACTATAGGATATGAATCCCATCTAAACAAATCGTAAACGGGTAATATCCCCCTTGATATTCCGCGGCTTATCCAAGTATGTTCATGATATGTTCTATTCTTCGGTATAAGACCGTTCCCATGCCCACCCCGACGATTTACCGCCCCGCCTCCCGAACCGCCCGGCCGCTGCCGCTCGCCGGCGGCACCGTCACCGCCGGCTTTCCCTCGCCCGCCGAAGATTTCGTCGAAGGCACCCTCGATCTCAACGAGCATCTGATCCGCCGCCCCGCCGCCACTTTTCTCATGCGGGTCAAGGGCGACTCCATGACCGGCGCCGGCATCTTCCCCGGCGATCTGCTGGTCGTGGACCGCAGCCTGGAAGCACGCGCGGGCAGCATCGTCATCGCCGCCCTCGACGGCGAGCTGACGGTCAAACGCCTGCACCGGACCGACAAGGACTGGTTCCTGATCGCCGAGAACCCGCGTTACCCGCCGATCCCCATCGGAACCGATCCCGACTGCACGATCTGGGGCGTGGTGGCGAGCGCCATTCACCAGTTCGAGCGGCGTTAGAGCAACGCACGATGCAAAAGGTTTTCGCGCTGGTCGACTGCAACAATTTCTACGCCTCGTGCGAACGCGTGTTCGCGCCGAGCCTGGAGAACCGCCCGGTGGTGGTGCTCTCGAACAACGACGGCTGCATCATCGCGCGTTCGAACGAGGCTAAGACCCTCGGCATCCCCATGGGCGCGCCGCTGTTCAAGAACGAGGCCCTGCTCAAGCGCCACGGCGTCGAGGTGTTCTCCGCGAACTTCGCGCTCTACGGCGATCTCTCGCAGCGGGTGATGACGTCGCTCGAAACGTTCTCGCCGCAGGTCGAGGTCTATTCCATCGACGAGGCCTTTCTCGATCTCACCGGCCTGCCCCACGATCTGCGTATGCACGGCCAGGCCATGCGCCGCATCGTTAAACGCTGGACCGGCATTCCTATCTCCGTCGGCATCGCCGCGACGAAAACGCTCGCCAAGCTCGCCAACGACCTATCGAAAAAACGGCCGGAGACGGGCGACGTGCTCGATCTGACCCGGAACGAAGACCGCCTCGCGGTTCTCGCTACGGTATCAGTCGGCGATTTGTGGGGGATCGGGCGCAACCTCGCGCCGAAACTGAACGATCTCGGTATCCGGAGCGCGCTCGATCTGCACGACGCGCCGATCGACGTCATCCGCAAGCGCTTCGGCGCGGCGGTGATGCGCACGGTTTACGAGTTGCGCGGGCATGCCTGCATCGAGATCGAGCATCATCCGGCAGACAGAAAGACCGTCATCTTTTCGCGCAGCTTCGCCCGGCCGGTGACGCACCTCGACGAACTGAAGGAGGCCGTTGCCGCATTCGCCGCGCGCGCGGCCGCGAAACTGCGCCGCCATCGATTGCTGTGCGGCGGCCTGCGCGTCTCGGCGCGCACCAACCGTTTCAACGGCTTCGACAAGCAATGCAAGGACGCCGCCGCGATGGCCTTACCCGCCCCCACCAACCATACCGGTGCCCTCACCCGGGCCGCGCTCGACGGTTTGGAGACGATCTTCCGCACCGGGCACCGTTACAAGAAAGCCGGCATCGTCCTTTGGGATTTGACCCCCGAGACCTGCCACGTTCCCGCCCTGTTCGAGAAGACCGATAACGGGCGGGGCGCCTCTCTCATGACCGCGCTCGACGCGATCAACCGGAAACTGGGGCGCGAGGCCGTCCAATTCGGCGGGCCGGGCGTCCACGCCAACTGGCGCATGAACCAAAAACTCTTATCGCCCCGCTACACCACGCGCTGGGAAGACCTGCCGGTCGTGCGGGCGTAAAAAATGCCCATACCGGAACCGGGACGGGCATTTTTCGAAAAGTAAGATCAGGCGTTACCGCTTGAGCCATTTATTCTTGTAAAGAATTCCGGCGGTTTTATTTTTCGTAACCGGGTTCGTACCGGGGCGCCGTGACGCCCTCTTCCTCGGTCACGCCGAGAATCCCCATATCCGGATCGGCGCCGGTATCCTTCGCCATGAAAAACAGGCAATCCTCCTCGCCGACGGCGACGATGCTGTGCAGAGCGTTCGCCGGAATATGGATCAAGCCGCCCGGGCCGACCGTGGTTTCCTCGCCCTCGATCCAGGCCTTCAAGGCGCCCTTGAGCACGTAGTTGAACTGCTCGACCTTGGGATGGCGATGCGGTTGCGAGCCGGTGCCGCGCGCCTTGTGAACGAGGCCGACGGTCATCCGTTCGCCGTCGACGCAGGCCCCGCGCGACGTCGTCATTTCCGGCGCGACATCCAAAACATCCATTTTTTCGAGTTCGTAAAAATAAGCCACGGTTCGTCTCCTTTTTCTTTCGCCGTTTCGCGAACGGTACGCCTTGGCCCGGCGCAAGTCAATTTAGCCTCGGACGACGAAACCCGGCTCAGGCTTCCGCGCCCGTCAATTGTTCCTCGGCCTCGATCCAGGCCCGTTCGGCCGACTCGATGGCTTTTACGACATCGGCCAACTCCGCGTTCAAGGAACGCATGTCGCGGCTGTGGCCTTCGTACAAGGCCGGATCGGCGAGCTTTTCCTCGAGCGCGGATTTTTTCCGGCTCAGTCTTTCGAGTTTCTTCTCCGCCTCCTTGGCCTGATTGCGCAGCGCCGCCGTTTCCGCCCGCGCCTGCGCGCGCGCCTGGCGGTCGGCCTTCTTGTCGATCCTGTCCTTGCCGTCGGACCGCTCGGCTTTGATCTCGCGGCGTTTTTGCCGGGTCCGGTCGATCAGCAAGCGCCGGTAATCATCGAGATCGCCCTCGTACACCTCGCACGCGCCGTCGTCGATCAGCCACAGGCGGTCGCAAATCAACTCGATCAGGTGCGCGTCGTGACTGACCAGCACGACCGCCCCATTGTAGGCGTTCAAGCCCTGCAC
>JBBDTH010000068.1:0-7781 GCA_040904505.1 Rhodospirillales bacterium
TAGTCCTTATCGCTTAGGGAGCCGCCGTAAACCATTTCGATGCGGGCCGTCATGAGATCCTTGAGGCGGATCAGCCAGTCGTCGTAATGGCGGATCATTAACGGATCGCGGATCGAGCCGATGGTGATGCTCTGATAGCCGGCCAGCTCGGCGCCTTCGAGCTTCACCGTGTAGATGTTGGAATGGACGAACTTGCTGCCCTTGACCCGGACGGTTCGCTCATCGACGGCTTCGTAGGTCGCGTGCGTGAGATCGAGGGTTCCCGAACATTCCTTCAGTTCGAACGGATCGGAGTTTTCGTACAGCGAATGCGAGGCGATGCTTTGCGGCGTGCAGCGCAGGTCCGGATCGGCGGCGAACACGTCGAAGTGATCGTCGCGGATGAAGGCCACCATCGAATCGGGGGTTTTGCGCTGGGTCGCGGCGGCGTTGCCGCATTCGAGGATTTTCGCGGCATGCCAGGACGGGCCCTGGGGCGCGCCGTGCAACGTCGCGTAGCTGGCGAAGATCGCGGTGTCGCTCGCGCGCCCGCACAGCACCACGTCGGCGCCCGCCTCGAGCGCCTTTTGGAACGGCTCCGCGCCCGCCATGCCGACGATGTGTTCGGAACGGTCGATGACGGCGTCGTCGTAAGGCGGCGGATTGTCGAGCGGATGCAGTTTCTTGTCCTTGATTTTCTTCTTCAGATAATTCTTGTCCTGTTCGGAATGGATCAAGGCGACCTTGAGGGAGAGTTTTTCCTCCTTCACGATTTCCTTGAGCAGGCCGAAGACCTTTTCAAGCTGGATATCGCCGCCGGCGGTCCCGCACGAGCCGATCAGCACGGGAATGCCGAGCTTGCGCCCGCCCTTGACGATGATCTTGAGGTCGCGTTTGATCGAGGGAAGTGGAAAGGCGGTTTTGCCGGTGCCGAGATAGACCGGTCCCGCGTCGGTCGAACCGGCATCGCTGCCGATGAAATGGGGCTTAAAGGTTAACGCGCGTTCGAACGATTTTTCGACGAACCCGGCGCCCAGTACGCTGGTCGCCGCAACCGCACGGATTTCCGTGCCTCCTGCATCCGGCATAGGCTTTACCTCCCTGATTTTTGACGTCGGTTAGTTTAAAAATTAACGACTATTGCAAGGCCCGGCTGACGGCTTCGGTGAAGCGCCCGGTGGGCACGATTTCGCAGATACCACCGCCCGGCGCGTGGAACTTGATCGGAATGACGCCCGGATCGGACACGATCTTGCAGCGGTGCTGTTTAAGCCCTTGCAGGCCGGCTTCGATATCGTCGACCTCGATACCCATGTGATGGATGCAGGGCTTGTCGCCTGCCGCCAGGGCTTCGGATGACGTGGTGCCCCGGTCATAGGCGATCAGCGCCAAGTCGATGGTGCCGTCGGTCAGGTGGCGCGAGTAGTGATCGCGCACGGTGCCTTCCTTGGCCATGTTCTTGAAGCCGAGGGTTTCGACGTAGAACTTGGTCGCTTCCTCGATGTCGCTGACCTTGATGGCGATATGGGAGATCAGTTTGTTCGGTTTTTCCTTTTTGAGCGTTTCGTCGATGCGGTCGATGTACCGGCCCTTGGGGGAGACTTCGGTGACGACGCCGCTGCCCGGCGCGCGGAATTTCAACGGAATGACGCCCGGATCGGAAACGACGTCGTATCCTTTATCGTGAATTTCCTTGGCGGCCGCGTCGAAGTCGTCGACTTCGAATCCCATGTGATGGATGCAGGGCTTGTCGCCGGCGGCCAGGGCTTCGCTCGAGTCCGCGCCGTCGTCGTATTTAAGCAGCGCCAGGTCGAGGTTACCGTCTGTCAGGTGGCGGACGAACATATCGCGGACCGGGTATTCGGTCATGAACGCAAAGCCGAAAAACTTATCGTAAAATTCGGTCGCGGCTTCCATATCGTCGACCCGAACCGCGAGGTGCCTGATTTTCATTTTCGCCATGTCAAAATCTCCTAAAGCCCCCTGTTGAAGTAGAAACCGCCTACTTTTGTGCATCCTGCAGGAATCTGCCGGTCGGCGCAATCTCGGCGACGGTGCCGCCCGGTGCGCGGAATTTTACCGGAATGACGCCCGGATCGGTGATGATCTCGTAGCCTCGGGCCTTGAGGTCGGCAATGCCTTGCTCCAGGTCGTCGACCTCGAAGCCGATGTGGTGGATACAGGGCTTCTCGCCGGCGGCCTTGGATTCCTTGGACTGGGTGCCCTTATCGTATTGCAGGATGGACAGGTCGATGTGGCCGTCGGTCAGATGGCAGGAGGTGTGGTCCCGGTTATTATAGTCGGTGCGGACTTCCTTGAAACCGAGGATTCCTTCGTAGAACTCCCGGGCTTCCTTCATATCGTCGACGCGGACGGCGATATGGGCGATGCGCATGGGCTTCGTCATGGTGTGTCCTCCTTCAGAGGTTGCGAGGGGGTAACGGACGCCCGGACTCTGCTCCTCCTGAATTTTATTGACAATCTAGGAAATTTTTTGCTAGGACCGCAGGCCTATTCTCATGAACCTCGAAACGCGCGGCCCCAGGATGGAAAAATCCTGGGCTAGAATTCCTCGCGCGGATAGACCGGCGGGATGGGATCGGTTTTGTCCATTTCATCGCCGAGGTCGTGCTCGATCTGCTCCATCAGCTCGATCAGGCTCGAAAGCCGGAGCGCCACTGTGTTGAGGTCGCTTTCCGGAATATCCAGGCTGATCGCCTTGGCGAGATTGCGGACGTCGTCCTTGCTGAGTTCCATATCTCTTTTCTCCCGTTTATTCTCCGGCCATCTTGACGGCGGCGCGATCGAGTGCCGGTCCGACGGTTTTTTCTAAATCGGGGTGGCGCAGGTGCCATTCGGTTGCCTGCTCGTATGCGTGTGCCACCCGGTACATCGTGATTTCGTCAAAAGGTTTGGCGGCGATTTGGATCGACATCGGCACGGTTTCGTCCGTGAAGCCGGACGGCACCGAGATCGCCGGCACGTTGGCGACGCTGAACGGATAGGTGCAGATACGGCGGGACTTGAACATCCGGGTTGCGATGTCTTCCTTGTTGTCGATCTTCTCGACCGAGTCCTCGAGCTTCATCGGCGGCACGAAATTCATGAGCGTCACCAGCGCGTCGTACGACTTGAAAGCTCTCAGAATTTCGTTACGAACCAAGGCGCGGCCGCGCATGGCGCGGCTATAAAGAGTGGCGGGCACCAGCGCGGCGGCGGCGAGGCGCGTGCGCGTGCCGACATCGAATTTGTCGTAATGGGTGCGCAGCCATTTGCGCACGAAGATGGAGGCAACCTCCGGGTCCGAGGTCAGGAATTGCAGCGGGATCGCGTATTTCGCCTTCGGCAGGGAAACTTCTTCAATCGTCGCGCCGAGCGATTTCAGAACATCGAGCGCGGCCTTGAGCATCCTATCCACGTCCGGGTGCAGTTCCCGCCCGACCGACATCTCGCGCACCAGGCCCAGCTTCACGCCTTTCAGGTCCGTGGTGAAGTGCGTGGCGTAATCGGGCACCGGGCGGTCGCTCGACAGGGGGTCTTGCGGATCGTGCCCGGCGATGGCTTGCAACACCAGCGCGTTGTCGGCGACCGTGCGGGTGATCGGCGCGATGGTGTCCTGGGTCCAGGCGTACATGATGCCGCCGTACCGGCTGACGCGCCCGAAGGTCGGGCGGATGCCGACGGCGCCGTTCGCCCAGGCGGGCCCCCGGATGGACCCGCCGGTATCCTCGCCGAGCGAGGTCGAGACCAGGCCGGCGGCGACCGAAATGCCCGAGCCGGTCGAGGAGTGAGACGGCTCGCGTTCCAGGTTCCACGGGTTTTTCGGCGTGCCGAAGTGGAAGTTCACGGAGCTGCCCTTGCCGAATTCGTGCAGGTTGTTCTTGCCGAGCAAAATGGCGCCGGCGTCTTCCAGTTTCGAGACCACGGTCGCGGTCATGCCTTCGCCGAAATCCGGCTGGATGATCGAGGCCATCGTGGTGGGGACGTCGCCGGTCGTGATCTGATCCTTGGCGCCGAAGGGAATGCCGTGCAGGGGGCTGCGGTAGTGGCCCTTGGCGATTTCGGCCTCGGCCGCTTTCGCCTGTTTCAACGCGCGTTCGCCGCATACCGTGATCCAGGAATGCAACACGCCGTCCCACTTCTCGATGCGGTCGAGATAGATTTGAATGAGATCGACCGGCGAGATTTCCTTTTTTTCGATCAAGGCCGCCTGTTCGGCGATGCTCATATAGGCGAGGTCGGTTTCGTTCACGGTGCCATCCCCCTTGATGTCCGGCGAGAGTTATGTGTTTTTGAACTTCGGATCGCGCGGATGCTTAAAATACCCCATCGGGCCGATTTCCACCACACCGCCAACTCCCGGAACCTTGAACTTTACCGGCAGTTCGCCTTTCGGCGTCAGGAATTCGCAGCCGTGTCGCGCGAGTTTCTCGACGCAGGCGTCGATATCTTCCACTTCGATGCCGAAATGGCCGATCCGGGTGCCGGGCCCGGAAAATTGCGCTTCTTCGGAATTTTCGTCGTCGTATTGGGCCAGCGCCAGATCGACGATGCCGTCATCCAGGTGAACCGTGCCGTGATCGTCGCGCACGCGGCGCTCGCCCGTGCGTTTAAAACCGAAAATATCCTCGTAAATCGCGGCCGCTTTCAGGCGGTCTTCGACCTTGAGTTGGATATGGGTGATTTTCGCCATGTAAGTCCCTTTCGGTGAAGATTGCGGGAGTAACGGTTGACAACGGCCTTCTTGTCAATAATATGCAGAAAAACTAATATACTGCAAAATAAGATTTTCCGCCCGAATTAATATTTCCGTTCTTCGATCATTCGATTTTCCCGGCGAACCGCCGGAAAGTAAACAGGGAGAATGCCATGAGTTCCGATCCGTTGCTGCAAGATAAGGCCTTTTCGTTCGTCCGCGTCGCGCCGCGTCCGGTAAAGCCGCGCGCCTACGGCATCACGGTCATTGCGGACCGGGGTTGGGGCATGAACCGGGTCAACGACGTTCTCGAAATGGCCGGCGAATACGTCGATTGGTGCAAGATCGGCATCGGTGCGTTCCGGCTGCAAAGCGAGGACTTCCTGCGTAAGAAGATCGAGGCTTTTCATAAGAACGACGTGAAGGTCTTTTTCGCCGGCGATTTGACCGAAGCCGCCATGTTGCAGGGCGTTTCGAAGGAATTTTACGCCGAAGTGAAGCGCCTCGGCGCGGACGGCGTCGAGGTCTCCAGCGCGCAGGTTTCCATGTCCTTGGATGATAAGTGCGGTCTTATAAAAATGGCGAAGGATGCTGGGCTGACGGTGATCGGCGAAGCCGGCCAAAAGGGCAAGGATAGCTGGACCAATTCGCAGGCCTATATCTACAAACAGACCGATGCGTTCTTCAAGGCGGGCGCCTGGAAAGTGCTGTATCAGGGCGAGGGCATCACCGAAGGCGTCGACACCAACAAGGAAGACCTTTTGATGAACATCGCCGCCCATTACGACATCAAGGACGTCATCTTCCAGGCCAAGGACGGCAAGGCGCAAGGGTGGTACATCTCGACGCTGGGTAACGGCGTGAACCTCGACATCGACGACGATCAGATCATCGACGTCGAACTGATGCGCCGCAACATCCGCAAGCGCAACCTGTTCGGGCTGATCGCCAGCAGCGGCCAGTAACCTTTCGGGATTTCCTATGAAAAAGCCCGCGTCGGCGATGCGGGCTTTTCTCTGTCCGGTTTGAAAGATTAGGCCGCGGCGAGTTTGGCCAGCGTGCCTTCCTTTTTCGCCTTGACCCAGTTGGCGAAGCCGCCGACCAGCATGATCTCGCGCTGGCGGGGCGAGGCGTTGAGTTTCGCCGGAATCTCGATGTTCTTGTTTTTCACGCGCACGGTGAAATCGCCGCCGCCGTCTTGAACGGTCTTGCGGATGTTCTCGACGACGAGGACATCGCCTTGCTCGAGTTTGCCGTAGTCCGCTTCGTCGCTGAACGTAAGCGGCAGAATCGACGCGTTGATCAGGTTCTGCCAATGAAGCCGCGCGTAGCTTTTGACCAGCGCCAGGCGCAGGCCGAGATATTGCGGCGCCAGGGCGGCGTGCTCGCGGCTCGATCCCTGGCCGTAGTTCTGCCCGGCGACGAGGGCATGGAAGTTGCCTTTCTCGGCCTCGGCGAGGGAATTCGCGTAATAGTTCTCGTCGAGCGCGTCGAACGAGAATTGTGCGATCTTCTGCACGTTGGAGCGATACGGCAGCCCCTTCGCCCCGGCCGGGCTGATGGTGTCGGTCGAGATGTTGTCGTCCATCTTCAAAAACACCGGCGTTTCGAGTCTGTCGGCCATCGGTTCGATGATGGGAAGCGAGGCGATGTTCGGCCCCTTGACCAACTCGACCTTCAAAGCCTCCTCGAGCGGCAGCGGGCCTTCGATGATATCTTTCAAAACGATCCATTTCTCGGGCTCTTCGAATTTCGGGTACGGCATGCCGAGATCGCGCGGGTCGGTAATGACGCCGGTGAGCGCGGCGGCCGTGGCGGTTTCCGGGCTGCACAGAAACACGCGGTCGTCCTTGGTGCCCGACCGCCCGGGGAAGTTACGCGGCGTTGTGCGCAGGGAATTCTTGCCGGTGGCCGGCGCCTGGCCCATGCCGTTGCAGCCGTTGCATCCGGTTTGGTGGATACGCGCGCCGGATTCGATGATGGAGGTGAGATAACCGTTGGCGGTGAGATTGGTCAGCACCGTGCGGGTCGAGGGGTTGACGTCGAAGGAGACGCCGTTGACGGCACGGCGGTCCTTGACCATCAAGGACGTCATCACGAAATCCCGGTACCCCGGATTGGCCGACGAGCCGACGTAGGCTTGATAGACGGGTTCGCCCGCGATTTCGCGCACGGGCACCACTTTGTCCGGGCTCGAGGGCTGCGCGATCAGCGGCACGAGCGTGGCAAGATCGATCTCGTCGTGGTGTTCGTAGGTGCAGCCCTCGTCGGCCAGCAACTCGACGTAATCGTGCTCGCGATTGTTTTGCTTCAGGAAGCGGCGGATTTCTCCGTCGGCCGGGAAGATGCTGGTGGTGGCGCCGAGTTCGGTGCCCATATTGGCGATGACGTGGCGGTCCATCGCCGACAGGCATTTCAAGCCGGGGCCGTAGTATTCGATGATCTTGCCGAGGCCGCCGTTGACGGTGTGGCGGCGCAACATTTCGAGGATGACGTCCTTGGCGCTGACCCAATCGGGCAATTCGCCGGTCAGCTTCACGCCCATGACTTCGGGCATGCGGATGCTCAGAGGCTCGCCCGCCAGGATGGAGGCGCCTTCGACGCTGCCGACGCCGATGCAGAGCATGCCGATGGCGCCGGTGGCCGGGGTGTGGCTGTCTGTGCCGACCAGCACCTTGCCCGGCACGCCGAAGCGTTCCTGGTGGGTCGGATGCGAGATGCCGTTGCCGGGGCCGCTGTAGTGCATGCCCCAGCGTTGGCAGCACGAGCGCAGGAAAAGGTGATCGTCGGGATTGCGGAAATCGGCCTGAAACAGATTGTGATCCACGTACTGGCACGCCATCTCGATCTTGATGCGATCCACATCCATCGCTTCGAGCGCCAGCATGGTCAGCGGGCTCAGGGCGTCCTGCATCAGAAGGTGTTCGACCGTGATCTGGATTTCTTCGCCCGGCGTCATGGTGCCGCCGACCAGATGGGACTCGATGATCTTATGGGTGAGGTTCTGAGGTTTTTTTGCCACGGTCCGGAGTCTCCCTTAATTCAGTATTATCTAATATTATACGTTAGCGACCCCCTTTTCCAGCCAATAGGGCGGTGAGGTCGG